>JAJPHY010000131.1 GCA_021325015.1 Actinomycetota bacterium
TGAGTCCCCAGAGCCGATCGAGAGCCCTGGGAAGCAGGGCGGCAAGGACGACCACCCTTCGGAGAGCCCGTCGGCCGACGACCACGGCGGCTCCTCCGGAGGCCCGTCGTCCGGAAGCGGATCATCCATCTCCAGCTCGAGCGGTGGCTCGACCTCGGGCTCCAGCGGTCAGAGCGACTCCGGCTCGCCCTCAGGCTCCCCCGACAACTCCCACCCCGACTCGCACGACGACTCCGGTAGCGACCACGGCGGCGGCGACGACTGACCCCGCCGATCGCACCGTCCTGGCCGGTCTCCCAGCGTAGGATGGCGCCGATGGGCGCAGCAGACACGGGTTCGGAGCGCAGCGGCAGGTAGGTTCCAGGGCGTTGGGGCGCATCCTCGTCGGCACCTCGAGCTGGACCGACCCGACGCTCGTGAAGGAGGGCAGCTTCTATCCCCCATCGGCCAGGAGCGCCGAGGACCGGTTGAGGTACTACGCCGGCCACTTCCCGATCGTCGAGGTCGACTCCACGTACTACTTCCCGCCGTCCGAGCGGAACGCCGTGCTGTGGATCGAGCGCACCCCCGAGGACTTTACGTTCAACATCAAGGCGTACTCGCTCCTCACGAACCACCCGACCAAGCGCGATTCCCTCTACGCCGACCTCCGGGTGGCCCTCCCCAAGGAGCTGCAGGGAAAGCGAAACCTCTACCGGGAGCAGCTCCCGGACGAGGTGGTCGAAGAGGTCTGGCAGCGGTTCCACGACGCGCTGATGCCCCTGCACTCGGCCGGGAAGCTCGGCGCGGTGCTCTTTCAGTTCCCGCAGTGGTTCGTGATCGGTCGCAAGAGCAAGGACTACGTGCTCGAGTGCGCCGAGCGCCTGAAGGACTTCCGGATCGCGGTCGAGTTCCGCCACAGGAGCTGGCTGGAGGAGCGCAACCGGGAGGAGACGCTCGCGTTCCTCGAGGAACACGACCTGCCGTTCGTGTGCGTCGACATGCCCCAGGGGTTCGACTCCAGCATCCCCCCGATCGCGGCCGCCACCGCCGAGGACCTGTCGATGGTCCGCTTCCACGGCCGCAACACGGAGACCTGGGCGAGGAAGTCGGAGACGGCGACCGAGCGCTTCCGCTACGAGTACACGCAGCAGGAGCTCGCCGGCTGGGTTCCGATGATCCGAGGCCTCGCTGGCCGGACCCGCGAGACCCACGTTCTGATGAACAACTGCTACCGGGACTTCGCGGTGAACAACGCCCGTCAGCTTCGCGCGCTGCTCGAGGAGTAGCCCCGTTCGGCGCAGAGCCCGGCAGCGACAGGAAGTCTGGCCCGGACCCGCGGGCGCACCCGCGTGGAAGGGAGGGTAGTCCGGGCCAGACTAGCTACGGGGAGCCGCCCTCGTCGGCTCCAAACCTGCTCCAAGCCTAGCAGCGGTCCGACGCGGACCGAGCGAGGAAGAGACCCGGACTCACCGGGTCGGAAGTCCGTGTCCCGCCACCGCAACCTCGGGGCACGCGGTAGGTCGAGGCCTCAGTAAGAACCCCAGACCTTCCACCCGTCGGCGAGCCGCTCGTGCTCGACCTCGAAGAACGCCTCGAACCCGCGGTCCGGCGGCCTGGCCCGCGCCGTCTCGGGCACGGCGGTCGTGGTCTCCTCCATCCGCTCCATGAACGCCTCGAGGATGCGATCTGTTGAGCCCATGGGCAATCCGGCTCTTTCTCAGGGAGCCCCCAGGGACGTGGGGTAGGCTCGAGGCGTGTTCGGGCGCTCATGGCGGATCGCGACGATGGGGGGGATCCCCGTCAACGTGGACTCGTCGTGGCTCTGGATCGCCGTGCTCGTCACCTACAGCCTGTGGGCGCAGATCCACCTGCGGTATCCGAGCGTCTCATCCGGTTCGGCCGTGGCGTACGCCCTGCTCGCGGCGGTTCTGTTCTTCGGATCGGTGTTCCTGCACGAGCTCGCGCACGCCGTGGCCGCGCGCGTGAACGGCATCCCGGTCCTCGGGATCACGCTCGTCGTCTTCGGCGGCTACACCAGCGCGAGATCCGACGAGAAGGGCCCCGGACCGGCGTTCGTGATCTCGGCGGTGGGACCCGCGACGAGTCTGCTCCTCGGCGCGCTGTTCTGGGCGCTGTCGAGGGCGACGGCGCCGGGCCCGCTCTCGGGGGCGTTCGGTTACGTGGGGTGGGTCAACCTGTTCATGGCCGGGTTCAACGTGGCCCCGGGCCTGCCGCTCGACGGCGGGCGGATGCTCGAGGCGGTGGTCTGGCGCCTCTGCGGCAACCATCGGCGCGGAACCCGGATCGCCGCATGGGCCGGCATGGTCGTCGGCGGGCTACTGGTCGCCGGGGGGTTCGTCCAGTTCACGCGGCAGAGCGACTTCCTGTGGCTGTGGCTCGCGATCGTCGGGATCTTCATCTTCCAGGGGGCTCGAGGCTCGGAGCGGCAGATCGATCTTCGCGAGCGCCTCGCGCACGCCCGCGTTGCCGACGCGATGGACCCGCCGCCTCCGGCCATCCCGTCCACGATGACGCTCTCGGAAGCCCTCGACCGCTACCTTCGCGGCCACGAGAGCGAGGCCTTTCCGGTCGTCGAGGACGGGAAGGTGATCGGCATGCTCTCGTTCTCCTCGGCTCGGGAGGTCGGGATGCACGACCCGCTCCGGCCGGTGCGCGACGCGCTGATCCCGCTCTCCGAGGTGCTCACGGCGGAGGCGGAGGAGCCCCTCGAGCCCGTGGCGTCGCGCCTGGGTTCGGGGCGGGCCGCCCTCGTGCTCCGAGACGGCGAGCTGGTCGGGGCCATCACCGGAGGCGGCGTCCTCCGCTGGGCCTCGTCGGGCCGCTGACGCGACGCAAGCCTGCGCCGAGACCGAGCTGTCGTCGCGCGGGGGTAGCATCGCCCGGTGGACCTCCCGAGCTTCACGCCCGACCCCGCGCAGTCGCGAGCCCTTTCACACGACCGCGGAGCGCTGCTCGTCACCGGCGCCGCCGGCACCGGGAAGACCGCGCTCCTTCGGGAGCGGTTCGCCCGGCTGATCGAGACGGGCGCCGACCCGGAGCGGGTCGCCCTGGTCGTGCGCTCCCGACGGGCCCGTGAACAGGCGCGCGGCGCGCTGCTGCGTCGACTCGGGAGGTCGTTGCCCGGCCTGCCGGTGATGACGATCCACGGACTCGCCCTCCGGCTCGTCACCCGGCGGTTCGCGGTCCTCGGCTACACCGAGCCGCCGAGGGTCCTGGACGCCGACGACCAGTTCGCCCTCGTCTTGGAGCTGCTGAGCGGCGAGGTCTCCGAGCGGGCCGAGCGCTGGCCGACGTTCGGCTCGATGCTGCACCTCCGGGGGTTTGCCGACGAGGTCCGGCAACTCCTCCTTCGAGCTCAGGAGGCGCTCGTCGGCCCCGACGAGATGGCGGCCCTGGCGCACGGCGCCGGTGCGCAGGGATGGACCGAGCTCGCCGGGTTCTACCGCCGGTACCTCGAGGTGCTCGACGCGCGGGGCGCGGTCGACTTCGCCGGGCTGGTGGAGCAGGCGGCCGTCGCCGCAGGATCCGGCGATGCGGAGTTCGACCACGTGATGGTCGACGACTTCCAGGAGGCGACGCTCGGCATGGAGCGCCTGCTCACCGAGCTCCGCCCCAAGACGCTCGTCGTCGCCGGCGACCCCGCCGCCCACGTCTTCTCCTTCCAGGGCACGACCGACGTCCCGATCCGGCGGTTCGTCGACCGTTTCGCGGCGGAGCAGGTCGTCCTCGAGACCCCGCACCGCGGTCCCCGTCCGATGATCGAGGCGTGGCGGGCGCCGCATACCTCCGAGGAGCACGCGGCGGTCGCCCGCGAGCTTCGACGGATCCACGTTCAGGACGGAGTCGCCTGGGGCGAGCTCGCCGTGATCGTCCGCCGCTGGGGTCCCCACGTGGCCGGCCTGCTGCGGGCGCTCGACGACGCCGGGATCCCGCGGACCTCGCCCGATCCGGGTCTCACCGCCGCCACCGCTCCCGCCGCGCGACCCTACGTGCTCGCGCTTCGGTGGATCGCCGCCGACCCGGACCGTCGGGACGATCTCGTCGAGGCGGTGCTGGCGTCCGACCTCGGCGGCCTGTCGCCCGCTTCGGCACGGTCGCTGCTCAGGGCAACGCGCGCGGCCGGCCTCCGCCCCGCCGAGGCGCTCACCCTCCGCGACGGCATCGGCGAGACCGAGGCGCGAGATCTCGACGCGCTCGAGACGGCCCTTCGCGAGGCCGAGCGGGCGCGCGCGTCGGTGCTCGACGCCTTTCGCGTGCTGTGGCGACAGCTCCCGTGCTCCCGACGTCTGGTCGAGGAGTCGGCCCGCTCACATCGCGCCCGCGGAGACCTGGACGCCGTCGTGACGTTCTCTCGGCTGGTGGCCGAGGCCGGGACGTCGGCCGACCCCTCGATCGAGTCGTTCCTCGACCTGATCGACCTCCGCGAGGGCGCGCCGTCGCTCGCGGCCGATGTCGATCGCGGGCGCGATGCCGTCGAGGTGCTCACGGCGCATGCGGCGGTGGGACTCGAGTTCGACACGGTCGTCGTCGTCGGAGCCGTCGAGGGCAACTTTCCCAGCCTCGCCCGCCCCGAGCCGATGTTCGATCTCGATGCGCTGTCCGCCCGCCGGTCGCGCTCGGAGGTCAACCGCCTGCGCCTGGCCGACGAGCGGCGGCTGTTCGCGACGGCGCTCGCCCGCGCGCGCCGGCGGGCGCTGGTCACCGCGAGCGACCCACACGGCCTCGAGTCCAACGAGGCGATCGCCTCCAGGTTCGTCGAGGAGCTCGGCCTCACGTGGTCGTGGGCTCCAGCGGGGCCGCTCAGGGAGCCGGTCTCGGCGGCGGAGGCCGTCTCGCTCTGGCGACGGACGCTCGCCGACCCCACTCGGCCCGTCCCCGACCGGCTCGCCACCCTGCCGGCCCTCCTCGCGATCGGCACCGACCCCGGCGCGTGGTGGTATCAGCGCGAGTGGACCGACACCGGAGAGCCCCTGCACGAACGGCTCTTCCTCTCGTACTCGCGCCTGGACCATCTCGAGAACTGCGAGCTCCAGTACGTGCTCGCCGACGAGCTCGGGCTCGATCCGAGCGGCGGCTACCAGGCCTGGGTCGGCCGGCTCGTCCACCAGCTCATCGAGCGCTGCGAGCGCGGGGAGATCGAGCGCACGCCGGAGGCGCTCGTCGCGGCCCTCGAGGAGCGATGGCAGCCCACGCGCTTCCCGTCGTACGCCATCTCGGAGGCCGAGCGTCGGCATGCGGTCCAGGTGCTCATCCCCAACTGGTTCGAGCGGTACGGCGCGCTTCCCGCCGACGCCTCCGAGCACCGGTTCCACTTCGAGTTCGAGGGCGCGGTCATCAACGGCGTGATCGACCGGATCGGTCCGGTCCCCGAGGGCGGCCGCCGGATCACCGACTTCAAGACCGGCTCCTCCGACAGCGCGGGCCGGGCCGCCGACAACCTGCAGCTCGGCATCTACTACCTCGCCGTCGGCGAGTGCGAGGACCTCGCCCCGTTCCGACCCGTGGATGCGGTGGAGCTCGCGTTCCTACCGGGCAAGAAGCACGTGGGTGAGCTGGTCACCCACGTCTGGGACCTGACCGGAGGGGAGGAGGAGTACAAGGCGCGGATGCGCACGCGCCTTTCCGGCCTCATCGAGCGGGTTCGGGAGCTCGATCGAGCCGGCCGGTACGTCCCGAACACCCGTGCGGACTGCTTCTTCTGCCGGTTCCAGACGCTCTGCCCAAGGTATCCGGAGGGCGGCGAGGTCTTCCCGATCGAGGAGCGGGTTCCCGCGGGCGAGGCGGCGACCGCCGATGGAGCGCGCGGAGCCGAACCGTGAGCTCCTACCCGCGCCCGATCGTCGAGTTCCTGGGCGCCGAGCCCACGCCGGAGCAGTGGGCGGCGATCTCCATGCCGCTGGTCCCGTACGTGCTCGTGGCCGGCGCCGGGTCGGGCAAGACCTCGGTCATGGCCTGCCGCGTCATCTACCTTGCGATGGCGGCGCGAGGCATGCTCGGCCCCGACCGGGAAGGCGTCATGCCGGGCGACGTCCTGTGCCTGACGTTCACGAACAAGGCCACCGACCTGCTGCTCGCCAAGGTCAGACGGGCGCTCCGAACGCTCGACCTCGACGAGGGCGAGGAGCCGGAGGTGGCGAACTACCACGCGTTCGCTGCCTCGGTGCTCGAACACCACGGCATGCTCATCGGGATCGAGCCCGGCCAGCGCGTCGTCACGCCCGCCCAGCGCGCCGAGCTCGCCGCGCGCGTGCTCGACCGGATGACCTTCGAGCACCTCACGACCCGCTGGCAGCCCTCGATCGTCTCGAGCATCCTCTCGCTCGACGAGCAGCTCCAGAACCACGTCGTCGATCCCTCCGAGGTCGTCGCGTTCAACGAGCGGAACCTCGACCGGCTGAAGAGCGCGCGATCGAGCGAGCCGTACCGAGCCGCCCTCGAGCGGATCGAGCTCTCCCGCGCCGTCGAGGAGTTCCGCCGGATCAAGCGCGAGCTCGGTGTGATCGACTTCGGCGATCAGATCGCCCTCGCGGTGCGGATCGTGCGAGAGCACCCCCACGTGGCCGAGGGGTACCGGGAGCGCTTCCGGGCGGTCCTCCTGGACGAGTATCAGGACACCAACCACGCCCAGGCCCTGCTGATCGAGGGGATCTTCGGACGCGGGCACCCCGTCACGGCGGTCGGCGACCCGGATCAGAACATCTACGGCTGGCGGGGTGCCAGCCTGCACAACCTCCTCCAGTTCCCCACGCAGTTCCCCTTGGCCGACGGTAGGCCCTCGCCGAAGCTCCCCCTGTACACGAACTTTCGCTCCGGCGCGCGGATCCTCGCGGCGGCCGACGAGATCATCCGGCCCTTGCCGGTCGACCAGCGCCCGGCCCCCGAGAAGCAGCTCCGCCCCCATCCGCCCAACGGCAAGGGCTTCGTTCGCGTGGCCCAGTACGAGCACGAGATCGCCGAGATGGAGGCGCTCGCCGACACGATCGTCGCGCTCCACCGGGACCGGGGGATCGCCTGGCGCGACTGCGCGGTGCGCTGCCGCACCCATCGCCTGTTCGAGCCGCTTCAGGTCGCGCTGGCGGATCGCGGCGTGCCGGCCGAGTTCATCGGCCTCGCCGGGCTGATCAAGCTGCCCGAGGTGGTCGAGGTCCTCGCCTACGCCCGTGCCGCTGCCGACCCGACCGCGGGGGTCGCCCTCGCGCGGATCCTGACCGGCCCGAGGTTCCGGGTCGGCCACCGCGACCTCGCCCGCGTGGCCGCCTGGACCACACGCAGCCGGAGCGAGCTCCTCCAGCGCCTGCGCGAGCGGGCGCCCGAGGACCTCGACCTCGTCGAGGACCAGCCGTTCCTGATCGCGGAGGCGCTCGAGCACCTGGACGAGGTCGAGGGCCTCTCGCCGGAGGGACGGGCCAGGATCGAGGAGTTTACGCGGGAGCTGGCGGAGCTCCGCACGGCGGTTCGCCGGCCGGTCGGCGAGTTTCTCGCGGAGATCATCCGCAGGATCGGGCTCCTGGAGGAGCTCGACGCGCACCCGGACCCGGCCGTCGCCTCGGTCCGCAAGAGAAACCTCGCCGCCTTCCTGGACCAGGTCCATGCGTTCCAGCCCGTGGACGGCGAGCTCACGCTCGGGTCCTTCCTCGCGTACCTCGACGGAATCGAAGACGACCGGGAGTGGACCCCGGTGCAGCCTAGCGAGGACGACACGGTGAAGGTCATGACCGTGCACGCGGCCAAGGGTCTGGAGTTCGACACGGTGTTCGTCCCCGGCCTGGCCAAGAACCTGTTCCCGGACGAGCGGATCCAGCAGAACCCCATGCGCCGGGGGAGCTCGCTCGACATCGAGCTCCGCCGCGACCGCGACCTGCTTCCGAGATTCGACGGCGTGATGAACCGGTTCGTCGACGCGCTTCGCGACCAGGAGACCTTCGAGGAGCGCAGGACTGCGTACGTGGCGCTGACCCGGGCCAAGCAACGCCTGTACTGCTCCTCGGCGGTGTGGTATGGGGAGAACCTGCGGGCCAAGAAGGTCGGGCGCTTCTTCCTGGAGCTCGTCGCCTGGGGGCGGAGGACGGGTCAGGCGGAGGTCCTGTTCGAGGCAGACGAGAACGGGAGCGACGAAACCAGGGAGGAGACCAACCCGCTGGCCGGCGTGCGGCAGGGCCAGATGCGCGGATGGCCGGGGCCGGCGCGCCCAGACGACCGCGACCCGTGGTTCACCGACGGCTGGCGGCGCGCGGCGCTCGAGGCCGCCCGCCGGGGGTCGGTGCCCGAGGAGCTCCTCGACCGGCTCGCGCCGGACGAACGGGCCGGGTACGAGGATCTGGTGTCGGAGCGGCTCGCGCTGGCCGCCCACTTGGTGGAGCGTGAACGGATGACGGAGCGAGGACCCGAGCCGCCGCCGGCGGTCGGCGTCACCGGCCTGATCGACTACGGGCGTTGCCCGAAGCGCTTCTACTGGTCCTTTGTACGCCCCCTCCCCCGCTTCTCCGGCCCGGCCGCGAGGATCGGCACCGAGATCCACAGCTGGATCGAGCGCAAGTCGGCCGGTCAGGCGACGCTCCTCGAGCTCGAGGAGGAGCCCGATCTCACGGCGGAGGAGCTGGCCGGTCAACCCGGGAAGATCCGCCAGCTCCGCGAGGCGTTCCTCTCCAGCCGGTTCGCGAACGCCGTCCCGCTGTACGCGGAGCGGCCGTTCCTGCTCTCCTTCGGTGACGTCACGGTGAGCGGGCGGATCGACGCGATCTACGGTCTGGCGGACGGTCCGTGGGAGGTGGTGGACTACAAGACGGGCCGGCGACCCGACGACGACGAGCTCGCCTCCACCCAGCTCGACCTGCATGCGCTCGCCTGCATCGACGTGTGGGGCAAGCGTCCGGAGGATCTCACGCTCACCTACCTCTACCTGGCAAGCGGCGAGGAGGTCTCGCACGCCGCGCCGGACCCCGACCGGGTGCGCGAGCGGGTGGCGGCCTGGCTAAACGGCATCCGGGCGGCGCGCTTCGAGGCGACACCTGGCGAGCACTGTCGCTGGTGCGACTTCCTGACCTTCTGCGACGCGGGGAAGACCTTCGTCGAGGCCTCCGCGTCGGGTTGACCCATGTCGGCGCTGAGCCACGGGCCGCCGATGGCGGCCCGGATGCGATCAGTCGTCGGCGGCTCGCCGGGCGCTCGAACCCACCAGACGCTCGACCTGCTGCCGGAACGTCCGGTACTCGCCCGCGGGGTCCCACCCGCCCGGCTGCGCCTCCGGCACGAACCGGACGGCGAGCCCGAGCTCGGGCGCCCGCGAGAGCAACGCGGCACGGAACCACACGAGGTCGCCCGGCTGAAGCAACGTGGGCCCGTGGGTTCCCGGTCTGCGGAGCGCCGGGTCGTCGACGAGGACCGGCGTGGGCCTCAGGAGGGCCTCGAGGCCGGTCGCGCCGCCATCGCGCACCTCCAGATGTGCCCGAAGGCCGTCCCAGCGCGCCACGGCCACGACCCGCTCGGGCTCGTCCGCCCGGTAGAGCTCGGCCCGCATCGCCCTAGCCACGGACCGGACGCTCGAGCCGACGAAGCATCGCCGCGGCGTACTCGAGCAGCTTGACGGCCACCCCCGGCTCCTCGGCGAGGACCTTGCGGAAGGCGCTCCGCGTGAGCTCCAGCATCGTCATCGGGGTCTCGCTCACCACGGTCGCGGTCCGGGCCCCGCCGTCGAGGAGCGAGATCTCGCCGAAGAAGTCGCCCGGCAGGAGGCGGTTGACCACCTTGCCGGCGCGGTTCAGGACCTTGGCCTGTCCCTCGACGATGACGTAGAACCGGTCCCCGGGTTCCCCTTCCTTCACGATCGAGGCCCCGGGCATGTACCGAACCTCGTTGGTGGAGTCGGCGAGCCTGCGCAGGTGGCGAGGAGACAGGTGCGAGAACAGCGGAACCTGACCCAAAGCCTCCCGTCCCCGCTTGCCCACTTCTTGGTCCTCCTTGTGGATATGCGCGTCCGGACTCCGCGCAGCCTACCCCCGGCGGCGCGGCGGTGTCGAAGCCGGCCCCCCGAATGTCGGTGGGGGGCGCTAGGGTGCTCGTCGTGGAGACGCGGTTCCTCGGGCTCGCGCTCTCCCCCTCCAGGCGGTACGAGCACGGCCGCCCGATCCTGCACCAGGGCCAGGACGTGACCTCGCTCCGTCTCGTGCGCTCGGGCCTGGTGAGCCTGTCCACCGTGGTCGAATCCGGCAGGTCCATCGTGCTGGGCCTCGTCGCGCCCGGCGGGGTGTTCGGCGAGCAGGCCCTGCTCGGGGGCGGCCCCTCACCGGTTGAGGCGCGAGCCCTGGGCGAGGCGCACGTCGCGCTGCTTCCGGTCTCCTCGATCGAGGCGATCGCCCGCCGCGACCCGGCGCTGGCGACGGAGCTGTTCCACTCGATGGCCGATCGGCTGCAGCGAACGGCCGCAGCTCTGGAAGAGGTGCTTGCGCACGACGTGCAGACCCGCCTCACCCGACGGCTCTGCGAGCTCGCTCGGGTTCACGGGGTTCGCGAGGAGGGGCGCGTTCGCCTCGCGGTTCCGCTCACGCAGGAGGAGCTCGGGCGAATGGTTGGCGCCTCCCGCGAGACGGTCAACAAGACCCTGTCCTCGCTCGCCGCACGCGGCCTCGTTCGTCTCGAGGATCGCCGCTACGTCATCTCGGACCTCGGCGCGCTCGAGCGCGTAGCGCGGGGAGCCGCCGTCGCTCCGGCGCCAAGCGCGCCGGGCGCGGAGGGTGGCGACCGGACACCGCGAGCGCGGATCGTGGCTAGTCGGACTCCTGCAGGGCGGCAAGGCTGCACGGTCCGCACAGGCGGGCGCGCCCTCTGACGGGTCGACCGCACCGCGCGCAGGTGCGCGGATCCGAGACCGACCAGCGCGTCTCACCGCCCCTGGTGTGCTTCTCCACCCGCCCCTCGGCCTCGAGCTTCAGCAGGTGGGCGAGGATGGAGCGCGCGGCGAGGTCGCGAACCTCGGGAGGGTAGTCGCCGTAGATCGCCGGGACCATCTCCTCAGGAGTCGCCGATCCCTCGCCGAGCGCGGCCAGCACCTGCTCCTCGCGCCTCGCCCGGTGGTCCAGGTACTCGTCCAGCTTGCCCACCGCGTCGAGCACCAAGGGGCCGTGGCCCGGGTGGATCGTCCGGGGCTCGAGCTCCCGCATCCGCCGCAGCGAGCGAAGGTACGCGACGAGGTCCCCCTCCGGCAGGTCGATGACGCTGGTTCCCCGCCCGAGGACCGCGTCGCCGGTGAACAGCGATGCATCCGGCTGCAGGAAGAAGGCCATGTGGTCGGCGGAGTGCCCCGGCGTCGCCACGCACCGAATCGTGCCGCCCCGAACCGCGATCTCCTGTCCGTCGCGCAGGCGCTCCGCGCCCTCGGGCGGTCGGGCGGCGAGCACGGTCGCGCCGGTCATGGCCCCGAGCGTCCGCGCCCCGGGGGCGTGATCGGGATGATCGTGCGTGAGCAGGATCGCGCTCACGCGCCCGGCCTCCCGGACCACCTCGCGAAGGTGTCGCTCGTCGTCCGGGCCCGGATCGATCACGACGGCCGGGCGATCGCCGACGATCCAGGTGTTCGTCCCCTCGAGCTCGCGGATGCCGGGGTTCGGGGCGAGGATCCGCACGATCCTCGTCATGCCGGCTCCTGCCAGAACGTCGAGCGCGGATAGAGGAGCTCCTCGTCGGGACGCGGCTCCCGCGTGTGGATCTCGAGCGTCAGGAGCTCGCTCACGGTCGAGCACTCGGCGAGGGACCGCACCGTGAAGAACGTCGGCCAGTAGAGCTTGCGAGCTCCGTCCCGCCACTCCGCAAGGAGCCGTTCGGGCGAGGTCCACCAGGCCAGCGCGATCTCGCCGCCGTCCGGGCGCGGCTCGAGATCTGGCCGAGCGGCCACCGCGAAGTACTCGGCGTCGAACCGCACCGGCACCCGCTCCGGGGCGACCCAGTGCGCGATCGGGGCGAGCAGGCTCGCGTCGGGCGGCGAGCGATCGATCGCGGCCCGGGAGGGGGGGTCGGCGGAGACGAGACCCGCAGCCGTGAGGGCGAGGCCGAGCTCCTCGAGGAGCTCGCGCACGGCGCAGGCGCGGGCGGACTCCTCGGCCGCGCCGAACAACTGCTGCGCCAGCACAGCATCCTCGGCGTCGATCGAGCCGCCCGGGAAGGCCACGTAGCCGGGGAGGAACCGGCTTCCTGCCCCGCGCTCGACCACGAGGATCTCGAGCCCCTGCTCGCCGTCCCTCCCCGCGATCACCGAGGCCGCGCGTCGAAGCCCAGTTCTCATGCGCGGGATTCTCCCAGGGATGGGACACGACCGGGTCCGACGGTACGCTCGGTCCGTGGACGACGGCGGGCGGCCGAGGTGAGCGACCTGGTGCTCCAGCGCATCGTGGACGCGATCCGGGAGCGGGGCCCGATCTCGTTCGCGGAGTTCATGGAGCTCGCGCTCTACGGCCCCGGGGGGTTCTACGAGCGCACGCCGATCGGCGCGCGCGGGCACTTCGTCACGAGCCCGCACGTCCATCCCTTCTTCGCCGAGCTTCTGCTCCGGGCCGTCGTCGGGCTCTGGGAGCACCTCGAACGGCCGACACCCCTCCGGGTCGTGGAGGTGGGAGCCGGCGACGGCACCCTCGCCGCCTGGCTCCTGCGTCTGGCGCCCGAGCTCGACCTCCCGATCTCCTACTCGGCGGTCGAGCGAAGCCCGGGAGCCAGGGAGCGCCTGCTCGCCCTCGACCCATCGCCGGACGTGAGGGAGCAGCTCACCGAGCTCGGGCCACTGGAGGGTGCGGTGGTGATCGCCAACGAGCTGCTCGACAACCTCCCGTTCCGCCGCGTCCGCGGCACGGCGGCGGGCGTGGTCGAGGTCCGTGTCGGCCTGCGAGAGGACCGCCTGGCCGAGGTCGAAGGCCCGCTCGACGAACGGCTCGAGGCGCTCGCGCCCCGGCTTCGCCCCGGCGAGGAGGCGGTGGTGCCGGTGGGGGCCCTGGCGTTCGTCGAGGAGCTCGCCTCGGTGCTCCGGCGCGGATACGCCCTGCTGATCGACTACGGCACGACGAATGGGCAGGGCTCGGCCGGGGAGGTGCACGGCTACCGGCGGCACGCGGTGCTCGAGGACGTGCTGGCCGACCCCGGATCGAGCGACGTCACCGCGGGCGTTGACCTCGGGGCGGTGGCCGCGCTCGCGACCGCGGTCGGGCTGGTCGATCACGGTCCGGTCCCGCAGCGCGCGGCGCTCACGGTCCTCGGGTTCGGCGAGTGGAGCGATCTCCAGCGCGAGCGCCAGGCGCGCCTGATGGCCGAGGGATCGGGCTCGGCGGCGGTGCGGATCTTCCAGGGCCGGAGCCGGGCGAGCCTCTTGGTCGATCCGGCCGCCCTGGGTTCGCACTGGTGGCTGCTGCTGTCGACCCCGTCGCTCCCGACGCCCGCCTGGTACCGCGCAGCCGCAGGCTCGTTGTCTTGACCGGGGCTCGTCGCGCGATTCAAGATGCCGTGACCCCGCCCGCCGCCCGACCGACCCGTGGAGGTCCGATGCGCAAAAGCCGTCTGCTCCCCGCCGTCGTCGCCGTCTGTGTGCTCGCCGCCGGTACGCTCGCCGTCCGGTGGGTGGCCTCGAGGCCCGGCCGGCCGCACGTCCGCCCGCAGGCCGCGGAGGCGGGGGTGCGGGAGACGCGGGGCCGCGGAGGCGACCCCGACGCGGCCGACGAGATCGGTCAGGAGCGGCTCGAGGCGCTGCGGGAAGCGCGCGCCGCGGGGACGCTCGGTATCACCGGCCCGATCCGCCGGGACGTCGCCCCCGGATGGCAGGGAGAGCGGCCGCTGGATCCAAAGGCGGACGACTGGGAGCCCGCGGTGGCGGCCGATCCGGCGGCCCCGTACGTGTACACGCTGCACAACCGCTTCGGCGTGCACGCCTGCAAGCAGTGCCCGGACCCGGCGATGATCCTGAACGTCTCCACGGACGGCGGGACGACGTTCGGACCGGACGCGTTCATCTGCCGCTGCAAGGGCGTCGGTTCCCAGTTCGATCCCGAGATCGAGGTCGTCCCGGACACCGGGGACGTGTACGCAGCGTGGATGAACAACTTCACGATCGTGTTCGCCAGGTCCTCCGACCACGGTGCGACCTGGACCGCACCGGTGCCGGTGATCGGAACCCGCAAGTGGAGCGACAAGCCGATCCTCGCAACGAGCGCGGACGGCCAGGACGTCTACGTCGGGTTCAACGGGCCGATCGGGGGCGACGCGTGGATCGCCTCCTCGCACGACGGCGGGCAGACGTGGACGCAGACGCTCGTCATGCGCAGCGAACGGTACACGTTCGCCTACGGCGGGTACGTGGCGCCGAACGGCACGGTGACCTTCACGGACATCAGCTTCACGTACTCGGGGCCGGGCGGGGCCGCCCGGGGCCCCATCGAGATTCACGCGTTCACGTCGGCCGATGGAGGGCAGACATGGACGCGAACGCTGGTCGACACGCTCAAGCTCGGCGTGCCCTGCACCTCCGAGTCGTGCTACGCGGACTTCTACGACAGCGGGCCGGCGCTGGCCGGCGACGCGAGCGGCCGGCTCGTGATGGTCTACGACGGGGCGTCCACCTATCACGGGCCGCGCACCGTGTACGCGCGCTCGTCGCTCGACGGCGGGCTCACCTGGAGCGACCCCATCCAGCTCTCGCCCGACGGCGTGAATGCGGCGTTCCCCGCCGCGGCCGGGTTCGGCGACGGCGAGGTGCGCGTCTGGTTCGCCGACCAGCGCACTGGCAGGTGGAACGTCTGGTACACCTCCAGCGACGACCTCGGCGCGACCTGGAGCGCCCCCGTGCGGATCTCCGACGCCACCTCCGGGGCCTCGTACAAGAACCGGAAGGGCTTCCTCGAGTTCTACGGCGACTACGGGGAGATCGCGGTCACGAGCACCGGAGCGACCATCGGCATCTGGGGCGAGGGTCCGAGCTACCTCGGACCCGGGCAGGTGTGGTTCAACCTCCAGGTGCCGGCGTGACCTCCGGAGGGAACTAGTCCGTAACAGACTAGTGGCGCCGCCGGCACGATCTTCGTCAGGTGGGCGCTCGGTCTTTGCGCTTCGGAGTCAGCGGTCGACGTCGCCGACCACGAAGAAGATGCTGCCGAGGATCGCGATGAGGTCGGGAACGAGGGTCCCCGGCAGCATGGCCGGCAGCACCGATACGTTCGAGAAGGACGCGGTCCGCATCTTCATGCGGTAGGGGTACTTCTTGCCGTCCCCGACGAGATAGTAGCCCATGAGCCCGAGCGGGTTCTCGGTCCGGACGTAGACCTCGCCCTGCAGGTTGAGCTTCTTCGGGAGCTTCGGCGCGATGTACGGCCCGGGCGGGAGCTTGTCCATGCACTGCTCGATGATGTCGCACGACTCGTGCATCCGCTGGACGAGCACCCACAGCCGGTCGTAGGAGTCGCCGTGCGTTCCGACTGGCACGCGGAACTCGACCTCCCCGTACTTCTCGTAGGGCTCGTCCTTGCGGGGATCCATCGGCACCCCCGAGCCCTGGAGCACCGGACCCGAGCACCCGTAGGCGATCGCGGTCTCGGCCGGCAGGACCCCGACGCCCTTGGTCCGGGCGAAGATGATCTCGTTGCCCATGATGAGCCGGTCGAAGTCCTTGAGCTTGCGGCGCACCCACTTCAGGACCTCGGCCGACTGCTTGAGGAACCCGCGGGGCAGGTCGTCCTTCAGCCCGCCCACGCGCGCGTACGAGTGGTGCATCCGCGCGCCCGTCGCCGACTCCATCAGGTGCTGGATCATCTCGCGCCCGCGGAACGCGTAGAACATCGGCGTCATCGCGCCGAGCTCGAGCGGGAAAGAGCCGGTGAACATCAGATGGTTCAGGATGCGATTCCACTCGGCCATCATCGTGCGGATCCACTGCGCGCGGTCCGGGACCTCGATGCCGGCCAGACGCTCGACGGCGATCACCCACCCGAGCTCGTTGTTGAACGCCGAGAGCCAGTCGTGACGGTTCATGAGCACGAGCACCTGGCGGGCGTCCCGGTACTCTGCCAGCTTCTCGGCGGCACGGTGCATGTAGCCGATCACCGGCTCGGCGCGCGTGATGACCTCGCCGTCGAGCTCGAGGACGAGCCGCAGGACCCCGTGCGTGGAGGGGTGCTGAGGACCGATGTTGAGGATCATCTCCTCGGTCCGGAGCCCCGAGGGCGCCGCGACCTCGATGTCGATGCCCCCGCCACGCACCATCCAGTGCTCGGCGGTGGTGGAGAACGCGGCGCGCTCCTGCGGGTCCATCCCGCCTATTGTGCAGGAGAACCGTCCGGACGCCATCCTCGCTCGTCCGGGCGTCGAGCGGCACCTCGCGCGTATAGGCTCAGGGGGTCGTGAGCGCCGCGAGGCAGGGAGCGATGCGCAAGATCCCCTCGGTCGACGCCCTGCTGCGGTCGGATCCCGGGCGCCGGGCCAGCGCCGCCCTCGGCCGCCCGGTCCTCAAGCGCACGCTGAACCTGGTCCTGGACGGGGTCCGTCGGGACGCCGCGCGCGGGACCGAGCCGCCCGGGCCCGATGAGCTCGTCGCCCGGGCCGCGAGCCTGGCTTCTTGGGCGACCTCGGGGCTGACCCGCGTCATCAACGCGACGGGAGTGATCCTCCACACGGGCCTCGGGCGGGCCCCCATTGCGGAGCGCGCGGCCAGGGCGGCGGCCAGGGCAGCCGCCGGGTACGGCGACCTCGAGGTCGCCCGCGAGACCGGGTCGCGGAGCCCGCGCTCCGCGAGGGCGGAGCTCCTGCTCACGTCGATCACCGGCGCCGAGGCGGCCCTCGTGGTCAACAATGGCGCCGCGGCGCTCCTGCTCTGCCTCGCGAGTCTCGCTCGCGGCAAGCGGGTCCCCGTCTCTCGGGGCGAGCTGATCGAGATCGGCGGGGAGTTCCGGATTCCGGACATCCTGTCCGCCTCGGGCGCCAAGCTCGTGGAGGTCGGAACGACCAACCGGACCCGGCTCTCCGACTACCGGGCGGCGGTGGACGAGCGGGTCGCTCTGGTGCTGAAGGTGCATCAGAGCAACTACCGCCTGGTCGGGTTCACCGCAGCTCCGAGCGCGAAGTCGCTCGCCGGCCTCGCGCACGCCGCCGGGGTTCCGTTCGTCTACGACCTGGGCTCGGGGCTGCTCGAGCGGTACCCGGGGGTGCCGGCCGACGAGCCGGCGGCGGTCGAGGCGTTGGGCGACGGCGCCGACCTGGTGATCTTCTCCGGCGACAAGCTCCTCGGCGGCCCGCAAGCGGGGATCGTCCTCGGCCGGGCCGAGCTCGTCGCGCGGCTGCGACGCCACCCGATCGCCCGTGCCGTCCGGGTCGACAAGATGCAGGTCGCCGCGCTCGAGAGCGTGCTGTCCGTCTATGCGACCGGCCGCCACGCCGAGCTGCCGGTCTGGAGGATGCTCCACGAACCGGCCGATGAGGTGCACCGCCGGGCCTCGCGGCTGGCCCGGGAGCTCGACGGGGAGCTCTCCGGCGCGTTCGTCGTGCGTACCGACTCGACCGTCGGCGGCGGGTCGCTCCCCGGACACACCATCCCCTCGTGGGCGGTCCGCCTCCGCGTTCCCGATGCCGAGGCGACGGCGGCGCGCCTTCGGACCGGAAGCCCGGCGGTGTTCTGCCGGGTGGAGGACGGCGCGGTGGTGTTCGACCTGCGGACGGTGCCGGAGTCGGACCTGCCAGACCTCCGGCGGGCGATCCAGTACGCACGCGAGGGCGACGACCTCGCGGACGACCTCGCGGATGAGTGAGCGCTCGTCGAGCCCGGACGAGCCCGCGTTCCACGTGGTCGCGACGGCGGGCCACGTCGATCACGGGAAGTCGAGCCTGCTCGTCCGGCTGACCGGGATGGATCCCGATCGTCTTGCGGAGGAGAAGCGTCGCGGGCTCACGATCGACCTGGGGTTCGCCTGGTGCACGCTCCCGTCGGGCCGGGAGGTCGGGTTCGTCGACGTGCCCGGGCACGAGCGGTTCGTGCGGAACATGCTCGCCGGGGTGGGCCCCGTCCGTCTCGTGCTGTTCGTCGTGGCCGCGGACGAGGGGTGGAAGCCCCAGTCGGAGGAGCACCTCCAGATCGTCGACGTGCTCGGCGCGGACGGCGGCGTGGTGGCGCTCACCAAGCTGGACCTGGTCGACGAGCAGGCGCTCGAGCGCCGGACCGCGGAGGTTCGGGAGCGGCTGGCCGGCACGGTCCTGGCGTCGGCGCCGGTCGTTCCCTGCTCCTCGACGACCGGGGCGGGCATCTTTGAGCTCGCTCGCGCCCTCGACGCCGTGGTGGCGGAGGCGCCGCCCCCCGAGCGCGGCGGCCGGCCCCGTCTGTTCGTCGACCGCGTCTTCACGATCCGGGGCTCCGGAACGGTGGTGACCGGGACGCTCACGGGCGGCCCCCTCGAGGTGGGTCGGGAGGTCGAGCTGTACCCGTCCGGTCGGCGCGCCCGGATCCGCGGCCTGCAGACACACCGGAGATCCCTCGAGCGCGCGCTGCCCGTCTCCCGCGTGGCCGTGAACCTCGTCGGGGTGGAGCGCGCCGGGATCGATCGCGGAGCCGTCCTCGGCCTCCCCGGGGACTGGCGGCCCACCCGCGAGCTGGAGGCGGCAATCCGCCCGGTTCGCGACCTCGACCGTCCGCTCACGGCCCGGGGGGCCTTCATGCTCCACGCGGGGTCCGCAGAGCGCGAGGCCCGGATCCGCCTCTATGGAGCGAGCGAGATCCGTGGACCGCAGACGGCCTTCGCGCGGATCCGGCTCAAGGATCCGCTGGTCCTGGACGTGTTCGACCGGTTCGTGCTCCGCGAGACCGGTCGGCGCCGCACGGTGGCGGGGGGGGTGGTCCTCGACGTCGATCCGCCCGCCCGGCCCGGATCCGCCCAGCAGGAGCGACTCGCGGCACGCGCCCGCACGCCGCGAGAAGGTCTGCCCGCCCTCCTGCTGGCCGAGCGGGGGGTGGTCCCGGTCGCCGACGTCGAGCTGCTGACCGGCACCGCGCCGGCCGAGATGCCCGGCGCCGTGCGAGCCGGCGGGTGGTGGGTGAGCGATCGCGCCCGGACGGCCGTGTCGGAGACCCTGGTGGAGGCGCTGTCCCGGTTCCATCGTGCGGAGCCGCTGCGGGCGGGCATGGACGTCGGGAGAGCTCGCGCGGTGGTGCTCGACGCGCTCCGTCGGGTGAACGTCGGGGCCGGGACCCGGCCGGAGGCGGCGAGCGCGCCGGCCGACGCGCTGCTCGAGATGCTGCGTTCGGAGGGCGTCCTCGTGCGCGAGGGTCAGACGGTTCGCCTGAGCCGGCACCGGGTCACGCTGGCCGGCCGGGAGGAGGAGGTCGAGGCCCTGGTCCGGCGGCTGCGGGAGCGCGAGCCCGCGCCGCCCACGATCTCGGAGATCCTCTCGGCCGGGACCCCGCCCGAGATCCTCGACGCCGCCACGCGCGCGGGGCTGCTCGTCCGCATCTCGCCCGACCTCGTCGTGACCCCCGATCTCGTCCGGCGGGCGGAGGCCGTCGTGCGGGAGGCCGGCCCCGCGGGGATCACCGTCGCCCGCTTTCGCGAGCGGCTCGGAACCTCGAGGAAGTACGCGGTGCCGCTCCTCGAGCACCTCGACCGTCGGGGGATGACGATCCGTAGGGGCGACCTGCGGTTCGCCCGATCGCCGGGCTGACCGGCAGCGGCTCGACCCGACGGACCAGCCGGCGTCCCGGCCGGCCCTCGGGCCGGCCGGGACGCCGGCTCGCTACTCCACCTCGGCGACCATCGCGACCTCGACCGGCGCCCCGAGCGGAAGCTCCGGCACGCCGACGGCCACGCGGGCGTGCTTCCCCGGATCGCCGAACACGTCCACCAGCAGGTCGCTCGCCCCGTTCGCCACCTTCGGCTGGTCGGTGAACCCCGGAGCCGAGGACACGAACACCTGGACCTGGACGATCCCCAGAACCCGGTCGAGCGTGCCGAGCTCCTCCCTGAGGGCGGCGAGCGCCTGGAGCGCGCACCGCCGGGCCGCCTCCTGTCCTTGATCCAACGTGACCTCGGCGCCGAGGTGCCCGGGAAAGAGCACTCGCCCCTCCTCCTGCGCGACCTGCCCGGCGACGAAGGCCAGCCCGCCGTGGCGGCGAACCGGCACGTAGGACGCGACCGGCTTGGCGGCCGGAGGCAGCTCGATCCCGAGCGTCGTCAGCCGATCCTCGATCCCCACGTCGGTCCCTCCTCAGATCTCGGTCGGCGGGATTGTGTCAGGCGCGGCCGGGCGCTGCACCGAGCCGAGGGGGGTCAGCTCACCGCCAGGGCACGCGTCCGGATCAGCTGTCGACGCTCGAACTCGTTCAGCCCGCCCCAGATGCCGTGCGGCTCGCGGATCCTGAGGGCGTACTCGAGACAGGGCTCTCGGACGGGGCAGCGAGCGCAGATCGCCTTGGCCTTGGCCTCCCGGGCCTCCTTCTCGCCCCGCTTCTCGAAGTAGTTGGGCGCGAAGAACAGCGAGGAGTCCTCCCCACGGCAGGCGGCCTCGTGCCGCCACGCCCACGTCCAGCCCTCGGGAACCGAACGGACCGGGATGATCGGTCCCTCCTTGAGCGCCGCTCTTACCTCAGTCTTCGTATGGAAGACCCGGCGGGATTCGTGGAGCGATGGCCTGCCGCCCCAAAGGCGCAGAAAAACACGAACTTGCAAGCTCCCGAGACGCCGTCACGCGGCTGCGAGCTCGGTCCGAGCCCGCCGGCGCGCGCGCCCCCGCCGACGGGCGGGTGCCCCGGGGCGCTCAGCCCTCCGACCCGTCCGGCCGATCGAGACGGGGCTCCGGAGCCGCCTCCGCCGCGGGCCCGGGGTTCGGCTCGGGCTCGACCCGAAGGATCAGGCCGTCGACGCCGCGGACGCGCACCCGGGTGCCGGGCGGGATCGGGCCGTTCGCGCTCCTGCCCCGCCAGAGGGTCCCCTTGACGAACACCGGTCCCTCCGGCTTCAGCTCGCCACGGGTCTCCCCGACCAGCCCGACCAGCCCCCGCTGGGTGGACGTGATCCGATCTCGCGACTGGAGCGCGACCGTCAGCGCGAACCCGTAGTAGAGGGCGCTCGCGACCGTGAGGCTCCCGACCAGCCACGGAGAGACGTCGATCGAGGGCGCGACCCCGCGGAACGACAGCAGCGACCCCGCGAGGAACGCGGCGAGCCCGAGCCCGGTCAGGACGCCGAGCCTTCGCAGGAGCACGTCCGTCTCGAGCAAGACCACGCCGAGCACGAGCAGGCCGAGCCCCGGGATCGAGAACGGAACCACGACGAGCCCGTACGCGGCCAGGGCCAGCATGGCCAGGCCACCGAAGCCGGCGAACCCGAACCCCGGCTGGGTGAGCTCGAACGCAAGCGCGGCCAGGCCGAGCACCAGGAGGAGGTAGATGGCGGCCGGAGACGCCATCGCGTGCAGGACCCGGTCGACCGGACCGAGGGAGGTGAATCGAACGTCGACGGGCTGCTCGCCGCGCTCGGTCGCGATCCGCGTGCGGAGCGTCACGACGCCGGAGGCCGTTCGAACCGTTCGCCCGTCGATCCGGTCGAGCAGGTCCGGGATCGAGGCCGCTGCGACCTGCGCGATGCCCTGGTCGAGCGCCTGCTGCGCGGTGAGCTCGGCGGTCGGAAGCTCGGGGGCGGGCTTGCCCCGCTCGGCCGCCCACGAGTCCGCCAGCGCACGGACCTGCGACGGCGGCGGCAGCTCGGCCTGGCGGGCGTCGATCAGATCGAGCGGCTCGAGCGGCCCGACCCCCACGCCGGGGCCCACCGCGGCGAGGCTCGACGCGTAGACCAGCAGCAGCCCCGCACCCTGGACCTTGGCCGGCGCGGGCCCCACCCAGACGACCACCGGAACGGTGGCGTCGAGCACGCGGCGGGCGAGCGCCACCGCGTCCTGATCGAGCGTCCCCGCGGTGTCGAGCTGGATAACGAGTGTCGCGCTCGTCCGCTCGGCCTCGGCGATCTGATCGGCGAGGTAGCCGGCCACCGTGCGGTCGATCGAGCCGTCCACCTTTGCGACGACGACCGAGGGTGTGGCGGGCTGCGCGGACGCGCTCGCGTCCCTCGTGAGCAGGACGAAGGCCCCGCTCAGCAGGGCGAAGGCGACGGCGAGCAGGGCGAACCGGAGGGCAGCGCGGCTCATGGATCCCCCATCCTACCCGCGGGGACCCGGGGGTATCCTTGCGCCAGATCTCATGGACGCCTCCCCTCCAGCGCCGCCGACCGCCCCCATCGCCCCGGAGCGACCACCGTTCCGGATCCCCAGGCAGCCGTTCCTCCCGCTCCTGTTCGCCCTGGTCATCGGGCTCGCCGCGTGTCTGGTCGCCCTGCTCCTGCTGCCGGTGTTCGGCGCGGTCGGGCTCGGCGCCAACGCGCTGAACGACCGGCTGCAGGCGGCCGGCGCCTCGTTCACCCGCATCCCGCACTTTCCCGAGCGCTCGACGATCTACGCCGCGGACGGATCGGTGCTCGCCAGGATCTACCTCGACGAGAACCGCGAGATCGTCAAGCTCAAGCAGATCGCGCCGATCGCGCAGAAGGCGGTTCTCGCCATCGAGGACGACAAGTTCTACGAGCACGGAGCCTTGAACGTCCCCTCGGTGCTCCGCGCCGTGATCGCCAACCTGGTCGCCGGCCGAATCGTGCAGGGTGGCTCGACCATCACCCAGCAGCTCGTGAAGAACGCCGTGATCGGCTCGGACGCGCAGACGTTCCAGCGCAAGTTCCAGGAGGCCGCGCTCGCCATCAAGCTCGAGCAGCGCTACACCAAGGACCAGATCCTCGCGCTGTACCTGAACGAGGTCTACCTCGGCAACGGCGTCTACGGAATCGGCACGGCCGCCCGCTACTACTTCGACGAGCCGGCCTCGAAGCTCACGCTGCCCCAGGCCGCGCTCCTCGCGGGCATGATCCAGGCGCCGGCCGACTTCGACCCCGTGCTGCACTACGAGGCCGCGCTCGCCCGGCGGAACGAGGTGCTCGACCGCCTGGCCGCGCTCGGATGGGTTCCGCAGGCCAAGGTCGACCGCGCCAAGCAGCTTCCGATCAAGATCTCCCCGAAGGCGGGCAAGCCCCACACCGGCGTGCAGCCGTTTTTCGTCCATTACATCGTGAGCTCGATCCTGGCCGACGCGAACGGCGAGTTCGACGCGTTCGGCAAGACGTACAACCAGCGACGGCACACCCTGTTCCAGGGCGGGCTCCGCATCTACACCACGCTCCTGCCCGCGTGGCAGCGCACGGCACAGGAGGCGATCGACACGAGCCCCAACATCAGCCTGGATGCCGGCCCGGACGCCTCGCTGGTCTCGGTCGTCCCGAGCACCGGCGCGATCCGCGCGATGGTCTCCGGCAAGGACTACGCTCGCGATCAGCTCGATCTCGTGTGGCACGGGCTCCGTCAGGTCGGCTCGGCGTTCAAGCCGTTCACGCTCGCGGCCGCGTTCGAGGAGGGAATCCCGCCGGGGCGCGTCTACAACTCGGCCTCGCCGTTTTGCTCGCCGCGGTGGCTGTCGGCCGATCACTGCGTGCGCAACGCGGAGCCGAGCGGCGGCGGCTACATCAACCTGTGGCAGGCGACTCAGAACTCGGTGAACGTGGTCTTCGCCCAGCTCGCGCTCGACGTGGGCCCGGAGAAGATCGTCGAGGTCGCCCACAAGATGGGGATCACGTCTCCGCTCGATGCCGTCCCGGCCATCACCCTCGGCGTCGAGGAGGTCTCGACGCTCGACATGGCCTCGGCCTACGGGACCCTCGCCGACGACGGGGTGCACTGCACGCCGTTCGCGATCAGCCGCGTCCTGCTGCCGGACGGGAAGAAGCTGTACCAGCACAAGCCCGAGTGCACCCGCGCGATCCCCTCCGATATCGCCCGCCAGATCACCGCGATGCTCGAGCGCGTGATCTGCTGCGGGACCGGCACGGCCGCGAACATCGGACGGCCGGTCGCGGGAAA
>JAJPHY010000072.1 GCA_021325015.1 Actinomycetota bacterium
AGGGCATGCAGTTCGACAAGGGCTACATCTCGCCGTACTTCGTCACCGACCAGGAGCGCATGGAGGCGGTCCTCGAGGACCCCTACATCGCGTTCGTGAACAAGAAGGTCTCGAGCGTTCAGGAGCTCCTCCCGCTGCTCGAGAAGGTGCTGCAGGCCGGCAAGCCGCTCCTCCTGGTGGCCGAGGACGTCGAGGGCGAGGCGCTCGCGACGCTGGTCGTCAACAAGATCCGCGGCACGTTCAACGCCGTGGCCGTCAAGGCCCCCGGGTTCGGCGAGCGGCGCAAGGCCATGCTGCAGGACATGGCGATCCTGACCGGCGGCCAGGTGATCAGCGAGGAGCTCGGCCTCAAGCTCGAGAACGTCGGCCTCGACGTGCTCGGTCGCGCCCGCAAGGTGGTCGTCACCAAGGACGACACGACGATCGTCGAGGGCGCGGGGGACGAGGCCGAGGTCAAGGGTCGCGTCAACCAGATCAAGGCCGAGATCGAGAAGACCGACTCCGACTGGGATCGCGAGAAGCTCCAGGAGCGCCTGGCCAAGCTGGCCGGGGGCGTGGCCGTCGTCAAGGTCGGCGCGGCCACCGAGGTGGAGCTGAAGGAGAAGAAGCACCGGATCGAGGACGCGCTCTCGGCCACGCGCGCGGCCATCGAGGAGGGCATCGTGCCCGGCGGCGGGGTGGCCCTGATCCGCGCCGAGGAGGCCGTCGACAAGCTCGACCTCACCGGCGACGAGGCGACCGGGGCCAAGATCGTTCGCGACGCCCTCTCGGAGCCCGCGCGCCTGATCGCCCACAACGCCGGCGCGGAGGGGGCGGTGATCGTCCAGCAGATCCGCGCGGAGGGCGACGGTCGCGGCTACGACGCGGCGACCGGCCGCTGGGTCGACATGGTGCAGGCGGGGATCATCGACCCGGCCAAGGTCACCCGCTCCGCGCTGCAGAACGCCGCGTCGATCGCGGCGCTCGTGCTGACGACCGAGAGCACGGTGGTCGAGAAGCCCGAGGAGGAGGAGCCGGCGGCGGCCGGCGGCGGCCACGGTCACGTGCACTAGTCCGTTACAGACTAGTACCGCGGCGACCGCGAACGGGGCCGGGGCGATCCGGCCCCGTTCGCGCTACTCCGGCTGGCGCTGGAGCCCGATCCGGCCGAGCGCGAGCAGGAGCAGGGCGGCGAAGACGGCGCTCACGCCCCCTCCCGTCCACCAGGGCCAGGCCGCCGCGTGCTTCGGCAGGCCGACGAGGGCGTTCAGCGCCAACACCGCGGTCGTGCCGAGCTCGAGGAGCACGAACGCCCAGCTCCACCACCAGAGCTCCTCCAGCCGCTGCGCGACCAGCACCATGAGCATCGCGAGCACGACCGCCATGACCGCGGCGGCACGCAGCCAGGCGTACTCGCCGAGCGGCGGCTGCGAGAGCACCGTGCGCACCAGCCACCTGGGGACGATCCCGGCCGCGAAACCCCAGAGAGTCCACAGCGCCGCCCGGACGAACAGGGTCGTTCGCAGGAGCCTCACGCATGCCATTCTCGCAGCTTGGTCGGCCCGTCGAGCCGGTTGGTAGGATGAGCCGCCGAGCCGTGGCGGGCCGCCCGGCTCGGTTTCCGTGACGACTCACGAAGGACGGACCATGATCCAGGGACCCCGGGTCGCCGTGATCGGGCTCGACTGCGCCGCGGCCCCGCTCGTCTTCGGCGACCTCGCCTCGGAGATGCCGAACCTCCACAAGCTGATGAGCGGCGGCCTGCACGGCGAGCTCGACAGCATCACCCCGCCGATCACGGTGCCCGCGTGGGCGTGCTCGATGAGCGGCACCACGCCGGGCCAGCTCGGCATCTACGGGTTCCGCAACCGCAAGGATCACTCCTACGACGGCCTGTCGATCGCGACCTCCGAGTCGGTGACCGAGCCCGCGGTGTGGGACCTCCTCGGGCGGCGCGGCGGGAGGTCCGTGCTGCTCGGAGTGCCGCCCGGGTACCCGCCCAAGCCCGTCGAGGGCTGGCGGGTCTCGTGCTTCCTCACGCCGCCCTCGGCCAAGAGCTACACCCACCCGGTGGAGCTCGCGGCCGAGATCGAGGAGGAGCTCGGGGGCGAGCCCTACCTCTTCGACATCCCCAACTTCCGAGAGAAGGGGATGGAGTTCGTGATGCAGCAGCTGTTCGCGATGACCAAGCGCCGGTTCCAGGTCGCCCGGCGCCTGATCGTCGACAAGCCGTGGGACTTCTTCATGATGGTCGAGATGGGCCTGGACCGGCTCCAGCACGTGTTCTGGCAGTGCTGGGACCCGGGGCACCCCAAGTACGAGCCGGGCAACCCGTTCGAGTCGGCCTTCCCCGAGTACTTCCGCTACCTCGACTCCGAGATCGGCTCGCTCCTCGAGCTCATCCCCGACGACGCCGTCACGATCGTGATGTCCGACCACGGCGCGCGGCGGATGGAGGGCGGGGTCTGCATCAACGACTGGCTGATGCGCGAGGGGTACCTGAGGATGTCCGAGCCGCTCTCCGGCGTCACGCCGATCGCGAAGGCCCCGATCGACTGGAGCCGCACCGTGGCGTGGGGGGACGGAGGCTACTACGGCCGCCTGTTCCTGAACGTGAGGGGCCGCGAGCCGCAGGGCGTGATCGAGCCCGGGCGGTACGAGGAGGTCCGGGACGAGCTGATCGCCAAGCTCGAGGCGGGGACGGGTCCCGACGGCCAGCCGCTCGGGACGCGAGTGTTCAAGCCGCAGGAGGTCTACCCGGACGTTCGGGGCGTCGCGCCCGATCTCATCGTGTACTTCGGGGACCTGCGGTGGCGCTCGGTCGGCACCGTCGGCAACCCCGACATCTTCACGCACGAGAACGACACCGGGCCGGACGGAGCCAACCACGATCGAGCGGGGATCTTCGTCATGTCGGGGCTTCCGGGCCAGCCGACCGGGCGGGTGGAGGGCCTTCGCCTGATCGACGTCGGTCCGACGATCATGGATCTGTTCGGCATCGAGACGCCCGAGGGGGCGGTCGGAAGGAGCTTTCGGTGACGCACCATCCGGAGCAGCGGGGGTTCACCGTCTGGTTCACGGGGCTGTCGGGGGCCGGGAAGTCCACGATCGCCGAGATGCTCTACCACGAGCTGAAGGCCCGGGGGATGAAGACCGAGATCCTGGACGGCGATGAGGTGCGCAAGAACCTCTCCAAGGGGCTCGGCTTCTCCAAGGAGGACCGGGACACGAACATCCTGCGGATCGGGTACGTGGCCCAGCTCCTCACCCGCAACGGCGTGGCCACGATCTGCTGCCCGATCTCGCCGTACCGCGAGACGCGCGACCGGGTGCGCACGATGATCGGCGAGTTCGTCGAGGTCTACGTGTACGCGACGGTGGAGGAGATCGCCGCCCACCGGGACCCCAAGGGCCTGTACAAGAAGGCGCTCGCCGGCGAGCTCACGGGGTTCACCGGCGTCGACGACCCCTACGAACCGCCGCTCGCGCCGGAGCTCGTGATCGACACGATGAACGAGACGCCTCGGGAGTCCCTCCAGCACGTGCTCGATACGCTCGCGAACCTCGGCTACATCCAGGACCCGACGATCCTGGTCGAGGGACCGAAGCTGCACTCGGGGCTCACCGACCTTCGCGTGACCGAGACCGGCCACGTCGCCGAAGGGCGGTAGGCGGCCGCCGGGCCCGGCCGGCCCGCAGACGCGCTCGGCGGGAGCTCAGCGGTGGGCGATCTCGTCCCGCGCGCGGGCTCCGTTTCCCGAGGCCGCCTCGAGGTCGGGCAGCACGATGAACGGCCCGGTCTCGGGCGCCGCCGCCCGTGCGAGCGCCGCCTCGGCCCGCGCGTGCTCCCGGAGGAAGTCCCTGCGGGCCGCCGCGAGCTCGGCGCGGAGGAGGTCGTTCACCCCCTCGCGACGGTCGTTGGCGTCCTCGGCCTCGAGCCGGCGGGCGGTCTGCGCCTCCAGCCCCTCGAGCAGGGCGCCCGCCTCGGCCCGGAGCTCGAGGGCGAGGGCCTCGGCGCCGGCGAGCCGGGACTCGAGCTCCCGGACGCGGGCTCGGGCCTCGCGCTCGCGCTCGGTCGCTGCGAGGACCCGAGCGTCCCGCTCGGCGAGCGCGATCCGAACGCTCCGCCGCGAGTAGCCGAACAGTCCTCGCCGCAGCCGCGGTCCGTCCATCGAGCACCACCTCGGAGGTCGGGGGCTTGCGAGCCCGATGATGAGGCCCGCGCGGGCCGGGTTCAATCACCGTCCGACCAGCCCCCCGGGACGGATCGCGTGGTACCTTCCAGACATGTCGGCAGGCTGACGCCCATCCGGTGGTTCCGGGTGGGCGTCTCGCGCACCTTGGGGGAGACGCATGGAGATCGAGGTCGGCATCGGTAAGACGGCGCGCCGCGCCTACGGGTTCGACGAGGTGGCGATCGTGCCGTCCCGGCGCACGCGCGACCCCGACGACGTGGACATCTCCTGGGAGATCGACGCGTACCGCTTCGAGCTCCCGATGATGGCCGCGGCCATGGACGCGGCCGTCTCGCCGGCCACCGCGATCGAGGTCGGCCGGCTCGGCGGCCTGGCCTGCCTGAACCTCGAGGGCCTCCAGACCCGCTACGAGGATCCCGAGCCGCTGTTCGAGGAGATCGCCTCGCTTCCCGACGAGAAGGCCACGCGCCGGATGCAGGAGATCTACCGGGAGCCGGTGAAGGAGGAGCTGATCGTCCGCCGGATCCGCGAGATCAAGGAAGGGGGCGTGGTCGCCTGCGCCTCGCTCACCCCGCAGCGGGTCCGGCAGTACGCGAACCTGGTGCTCGAGGCCGAGCTCGACCTCCTGGTGATCCAGGGGACGGTGGTCTCCGCCGAGCACGTGTCGACCCGCACCGAGCCGCTGAACCTCAAGGAGTTCATCGCGACGTTCGACCTGCCGGTCATCGTCGGGGGGTGCGCCTCGTTCCAGACCGCGCTCCACCTCATGCGGACCGGCGCGGTCGGCGTGCTGGTCGGCGTCGGTCCGGGAAACGCCTGCACGACGCGCGGCGTGATCGGCGTCGGGGTGCCGCAGGCCACCGCGATCGCGGACGCGGCGGCCGCTCGCTCGGAGCACCTGCGGGAGACCGGCCGCTACTGCCACGTGATCGCCGACGGCGGCATGCGGACCGGCGGCGACATCGCCAAGGCGATCGCCTGCGGCGCCGACGCCGTGATGATCGGCTCGCCGCTCACCCGCGCGTACGAGGCGCCCGGGCGCGGGTTCCACTGGGGCATGGCCACGTTCCATCCGACGCTTCCGCGCGGGGCGAGGGTGAGGACGCAGCAGGTGGCCTCGCTCCGGGAGATCCTGGTCGGACCGGCGCACGAGAACGACGGCGCGTTCAACCTGTTCGGCGCGCTCGCGACCTCGATGGCGACGACGGGCTACGCCACGATCAAGGAGTTCCAGAAGGCCGAGCTCGTCATCGCGCCGGGGATCAAGACCGAGGGCAAGACCTACCAGACGCAGCAGCGCGTCGGGATGGGGCATTGAGCGCGTGAGCCCGGACACGACCTCCGAGCGGCCGTCGAAGCGCTCGGAGACGCGCCCGGTCCTCGTCGTGGACCTCGGGGCCCAGTACGCGCAGCTCATCGCGAGACGCGTCCGCGAGTGCCGCGTCTACTCCGAGATCGTGCCGCACGACCTGTCGCCGGCCGAGCTGAAGGCCCGGCGGCCCGCGGGGCTGATCCTGTCGGGCGGCCCGGCGTCCGTGTACGAGCCCGGCGCCCCCTCGGTCGACCCCGGCGTGTTCCGGCTCGGGGTCCCGGTCCTCGGGATCTGCTACGGCCACCAGCTCATGGCACGCGAGCTCGGGGGCGAGGTCCGCGCGACGGGCCTTCGCGAGTACGGGCGCACGACCCTGGCCGTGGACGAGCCGGGTGTGCTCCTGCCCGATCTGCCGCCCGAGGACACGGTCTGGATGAGCCACGGCGACGCCGTCACCCGGCCGCCGGAGGGCTTTCGGGTGACGGCCCACACCGAGGCCTCGGGCGTCGCCGCCATGGAGGACCGGCAGCGGGGGCTATTCGGGGTGCAGTTCCACCCGGAAGTGGCGCACACGCCCCGCGGGCTCGACGTGATGAAGCGGTTCCTCTACGAGGGATGTGGGCTGCTCCCGGACTGGACGCCGGCCAACGTGATCGAGCGCTCGGTCGCGCGGATCCGCGAGCAGGTCGGGGCGGACGCGGTGGTCTGCGCGCTCTCCGGGGGGGTGGACTCGGCGGTGGCCGCGCTCCTGGTCCACCGGGCGGTCGGGGACCAGCTGACGTGCGTGTTCGTCGATACCGGGCTGCTCCGCGATGGCGAGCCCGAACAGGTCGAGGACGCGTTCTCGCGGCACTTCCGCGTCCCGCTCGTCCACGTGAAGGCCGCCGACCGGTTCGTGGGGCGCCTGGCGGGCCTCACGGATCCGGAGGCGAAGCGCCGGGCGGTGGGCGAGGAGTTCATCCGCGTGTTCGAGGAGGCCGCGCGACCGCTCGCCGCGCGGTTCCTGGTCCAGGGGACGCTGTACCCCGACGTGATCGAGTCCGGCTCACGGACCGCGGCCCTTATCAAGAGCCACCACAACGTCGGCGGCCTCCCGGAGGTGATGGAGCTCGAGCTCGTCGAGCCGCTTCGGGATCTGTTCAAGGATGAGGTCCGGCGCGTCGGGGAGGAGCTGGGCCTGCCGGAGGAGATCGTGGGGCGCCAGCCCTTTCCCGGTCCCGGTCTTGCCGTGCGCATCGTGGGCGAGGTCACGCGCGAGCGCCTGGAGATCCTGCGAGCGGCCGACCGGATCGTGCAGGAGGAGGTCCGCCGGGCCGGCCTCCAAGGCGACCTGTGGCAGGCGTTCGCCGTGCTGCTCGCCGACGTCCGGAGCGTCGGCGTGATGGGGGATGGGCGCACGTACCAGCACCCCATCGTCCTTCGCGCGGTGACGAGCGAGGACGCGATGACCGCCGACTGGGCCCGGCTGCCCTACGAGGTCCTCGAGCAAATCTCCTCCCGAGTGATCGCCGAGGTCCGCGGCGTCAACCGGGTCACCTACGACGTCACCAGCAAGCCGCCCGGCACGATCGAGTGGGAGTGACCCGCTAGGGCCCCGGGACGCGGTCGGCCGTGACGATCAGCCGGTTCGCGGCCGAGTACGGCGGGTCGCAGGTCGTGAGCACGAGGGTCGGCCTGACCGTCTGGTCCAGGACGACGCCCGATCCGGCCGAGGGGATGCTGAACACCCGGGTCACCCGGTAGCGGAACGTCCCGTACTTGGTCTCGAGCACGATCGGGTCGCCCACGCGCATCTGGTCCAGGTGGAAGAACGGGTGCAGGTACGTGGTGCGGTGGCCGGCGATCCCCACCCGCCCGTGGTCCTGCCACGGGTAGGCGGTGTCGGTGTAGTGGCCGGGGCCTTTCTCGAGGTCCGCCGTGTCGGTCCCCTCCACGACGACCATGTCGAGCGAGATCCGCGGGATCCGGATGATCGCGACGGCGCTGCCTGGGACGTGGACGGTGTCGACCCCAGGAGGGGGAGGCGTCTTCGTGTCCACCCGCCGCTCGAACGCCGCGCGGTGCGCCGACTGCCACCGCTGGGTGGTGAGGCCCGTTCCCCAGAGCAGCCAGCCGAGGTAGCCCGCGATCCCGAACGCGAGCGCGACGCAGAGCGTCCCGAGGATCCGGAGCGCCCGCCGGACGTCGAGCCCGCGCGCCCGGCCGGCGGCGACCGGGGGCGCCTCGGGGGTCGAGGTCGTGTCCTGCACGGCACGAGTGTGCCAGAACTCGGGCGGATCTCGGGCCCGAGGGATCGTTGCGGAGACCGCCGCCCATCGTCCGGTCCGGCCGCCCCCCTACAATGCTCCCCGTGGCCGACACGTCCCCCCTGCCCGAGACGCTGAACCCCGTCCAGCGCGAGGCGGTGCTCCACACCGAGGGGCCGGTCCTCATCGTCGCGGGAGCGGGATCGGGCAAGACCCGGGCCCTCACCCACCGCATCGCGTACCTGATCCGCGAGCGAGGCGTCTCTCCCTACGCGATCCTCGCGATCACGTTCACGAACAAGGCCGCTCGTGAGATGGCCGACCGCGTCGAGGCGCTGCTCGGCGAGCGGATCGCGCGCGGCATGTGGATCCTCACGTTCCACTCGGCGTGCGCGCGGATCCTCCGCCGGGAGCACGAGCGTCTCGGCCTCCCGGCGAGCTTCACGATCTACGACGAGGGCGACACCGAGCGACTGATCGCCCAGGTCCTGCGCGACCTGAACGTCGATGCCAAGCGCTACCCGCCCCGGGCGATGGCCGCCGCGATCGGCAAGGCGAAGGACCACGTCCTGTCCGCCGAGGAGTTCGCGGCCCTCGCCGGCAACTTCTACGGGCAGACGATCGCGAAGGTCTACGAGGGCTACGAGCGGCGCAAGCTCGCCGCCGGGGCGCTCGACTTCGACGACCTGATCGCGGAGACCGTCCGCCTGTTCCGGCGATCCCCCGACGTGCTCGAGCACTACCAGGAGTGGTTCCGCTACATCCTGATCGACGAGTACCAGGACACGAACCGCGCCCAGTACGAGCTCGTCAACCTGCTCGCGGCCAAGTACCGCAACGTGTGCGTGGTCGGCGACGCCGACCAGGGCGTGTACTCCTGGCGGGGCGCGACGATCCAGAACCTCCTCGACTTCGAGCGCGACTACCCCGACGCCGCCGTGTTCCTGATGGAGCAGAACTACCGCTCGACCTCGAACATCCTCGCGGTGGCCAACGCGCTCATCGAGCACAACGTCCAGCGCAAGCCCAAGTCGCTGTGGACCGACGCCGATGGGGGCGAGCTCGCGGTCCGCTTCCGCGCCGAGAACGACCACGAGGAGGCGCTGTTCGTGGCCGAGGAGACCTACCGGCTGGTCGAGGAGGAGGGGTTCCGCTACTCCGACGTCGCCGTGTTCTACCGGACCAACGCGCAGAGCCGGGTGCTCGAGGACGTGCTCACGCGGGCCGGGCTCCCGTACCGGGTCGTGGGTGGGGTGCGGTTCTACCAGCGCAAGGAGATCCGGGACGTGCTGGCCTACCTCCGGCTGCTGGTGAACCCGCAGGACGTGGTCTCGGCGCGGCGCGTGATCAACACGCCGAAGCGGGGGATCGGCGAGCAGACGGTGGCCGCGCTCGAGCGGTTCGCGCGCTTCGAGGAGATCCCGTTCCTCGAGGCGTGCCGCAGGGTCGAGGAGGTCGACGGGCTCGGTCCGCGCGCGCGGGGGGCCGTGGCGGGGTTCGTCCAGGTGATCGACCGGCTCGCCGAGGCGCTCGCGTCGGGGGCCGGGCCCGGCCGGATGGTGGAGGCCGCCGCGACCGAGTCGGGCTACCTCATGGAGCTCGAGGCCGAGCGCACCGTCGAGGCCGAGAGCCGGATCGAGAACATCCGCGAGCTCGCCAGCGCCGCCGCCGAGTACGAGGAGCGCTCCCCCGACGAGGGCGTCGCCGGGTTCCTCGAGCAGACCGCGCTCGTCTCGGAGCAGGACGAGTACGACGAGGAGGCGGGGACGGTCACGCTCATGACCCTCCACAACGCCAAGGGCCTCGAGTTCCCGGTCGCGTTCATCATCGGGATGGAGGACGGCGTGTTCCCGCACTACCGGTCGATGGGCGACTCGGCCGAGCTCGAGGAGGAGCGGAGGCTCGCCTACGTCGGCATCACGCGCGCCAAGCAGCGCCTGTACCTGTGCTACGCATGGAGCCGGTCGCTGTTCGGCACGACGTCGTACAACCCGCCCTCGCGGTTCCTGTCGGAGATCCCCGAGGACCTCGTCCGCACGATCGAGGGCGAGGAGGAGGCCGAGGGAGCGGTGATCGGCCGCGGAGGCGGGCCCTCGATCCGGGAGGTCGTGACGACCGGCCGGCGCGAGCCGCTCCTGGTCGCGGCCGGCGACACCGTGCGGCACGACCGGTGGGGTGAGGGGGTCGTGCTCTCCGTGTCGGGCTCGGGCTCGGACGCTCAGGCGACCGTCATGTTCGAGGAGGCGGGCGAGAAGCGACTGCTCCTCGCGTATGCCCCGCTGCGGAAGGTGGGCTGAGCCAGCCCGAGCCCTGTCCCGGTGCGCGCGCGTGAAGGAGTCGCAGGTCCGTCCGCAGTTCGTTCAAGAACCGGTCAGCGGACCAGGGCGAAGTAGCCGGCCACGAGGATGATCAGTCCCGCCACGATCGGGGCGATCACCCAGGCCAGGCCGAGCCGGCCGCGGTACGGCCCGAGGGTGCCGACCTTGGTCGTCGGCTTCAGGCCGGGCGGGCGGAAGTGGAACCGCTTCTTCGCCACGCGATCGAGTATATGAGGCCGCCCGTCGAGCGGCCGAGCTCGGCCCGTTCGCTACACTGTCCCGCGCATGCCGGAGAAGCATCGTATCGTCCTCGCCAAGCCCGGGCTCGACGGGCACGACCGCGGCGTCAATGTCGTCGCCCGCGTCCTGCGCGACGCCGGGTTCGAGGTCGTGTACACGGGGCTTCGCCAGACCCCGGAGCAGATCGCCGAGGCCGCGATCCAGGAGGACGCCGACGCCGTCGGCCTGTCGTGTCACTCCGGCGCCCACATGACGCTGTTCCCGAAGGTCGTGAAGCTGTTGCGCGAGAAGGGGGCCGGGGACGTCGTCGTGTTCGGCGGCGGGATCATCCCCCGAGAGGACATCCCGAAGCTCGAGGCCGCCGGGATCGAGCGCATCTTCACGCCCGGCGCGCCGACCGCCGACATCGTGGCCTGGCTGCGCGACCGCCTCTCCGCGAAGCGGGCGTCCGCGTAGATGGACCTGTTCGAGCACCAGGGCAAGGACCTGTTCGCCCGGCACGGCATCCCGATCCCGCGCGGGATCGTCTGCGAGAGCCCCGAGGCGGCGCGAGCGGCGACCGAGATCCTCGGCGGGACGTCCGTGGTCAAGGTCCAGGTGCAGGTCGGCGGCCGCGGCAAGGGAGGCGGGGTGGTGCTCGCCGGCTCGCCGGAGGAGGCGGAGGAGGCCGCGGCGAGGATGCTCGCGGAGGGGTTCAAGGGGTTGCGCGTCACGCGCGTGCTCGTCGAGGAGCACCTGTCGATCGCGCGGGAGTTCTACGCGGCGATGCTCCTCGACCGGAGCACGGGGACCGACCTCGCGATGGTCGCGGTCGAGGGGGGCGTCGACATCGAGGAGCTGGCGAGGACCCGACCCGAGACGATCCGGCGCTTGCACATCGACCCCGAGATCGGACTGCACCCGTACCACCTCCGACGACTCACCGGCTCGTTTCCGCCCGAGGTCCGCGACCTGGTGGAGAACGTGCTCGCCGGTCTGTACGAGGTGCTGACCGGCGAGGACGCGACGCTCGTCGAGGTGAACCCGCTCGTGCTGCTCTCCGACGGGCGCGTGCTCGCGCTCGACGCGAAGGTCACGATCGACGACAACGCGCTCTGGCGCCGGCGCGAGATCGAGATGCTGAAGTCGAGCTTTCCGATCGACCCCGTGGAGTTCCGCGCCCGCGAGGCGGGTCTGCAGTACGTGAAGCTCGACGGCGAGGTCGGGATCATCGGCAACGGGGCGGGGCTCGTCATGTCCACGCTCGACCTCGTCCAGCAGGCGGGGGCGGCGGCGGCGAACTTTCTGGACATCGGCGGCGGCGCTAGCGCGGAGTCGATGGCGACCTCGCTCGAGGTCATCCTGTCCGACCCGAGCGTGAAGGTCGTGCTCGTCAACATCTTCGGCGGGATCACGCGGTGCGACGTCGTCGCCGAGGGCATGCTCGCGGCGCTCGAGCGGGTCACGCCTCAGGTCCCGATCGTGGTCCGGCTCGACGGCACGAACGCCGAGGAGGGTCGCCGGATCCTCGAGCGCGCGAATCATCCGCGGATCGTCTCGGTGCCCACCATGCTCGAGGCCGCGCAGCGGGCGGCCGAGCTCGCGAGGGGGAGGGCGGCCTAGTGGCGATCCTGGTCGACGAGGCAACGCGGGTCGTCGTCTCGGGCATCACCGGCCGGGAGGGGACCTTCCACGCGCTCCGGAACCGCGCGTACGGCACGCAGGTGGTCGCCGGCGTCACGCCGGGGAAGGCGGGGCAGGACGTCGAGGGCATCCCGGTGTTCGACACGATCGCCGACGCGGTGGCCGAGACCGGCGCGAACACCTCGCTGATCTTCGTCCCGGCCCGGTTCGCGACCGAGGCGATCTACGAGGCGGCCGACTCGGAGCTTCCCCTCGTCGTCTGCATCACCGAGGGGATCCCGGTCCGCGACATGGCCCGCGTCGCGAGCTACCTGCGCGGCAAGCCCTCCACGCTCGTCGGTCCGAACTGCCCCGGCGTGATCTCGCCGGGGCGCTCCAACGTCGGGATCATCCCCGGCGAGATCTGCGCGCCGGGCAGGGTCGGCCTGGTCTCGCGCTCGGGCACGCTCACCTACCAGATCGTGCACGAGCTCACCCAGCGCGGGATCGGCCAGTCGACCTGCGTCGGGATGGGCGGCGACCCCGTCCACGGGATCGGGTTCGTCCAGGCGCTCGAGCGGTTCGAGCACGATCCCGAGACCGAGCTCGTCGTGATGATCGGCGAGATCGGCGGGGACGACGAGGAGCGCGCGGCGGCCTTCATCCGCGAGCACGTGAGCAAGCCGGTCGTCGGCTACATCGCCGGGTTCACGGCCCCGCCCGGCAAGCGAATGGGGCACGCCGGGGCGATCATCACGGGCTCGAGCGGGACCGCGCAGGCCAAGGCCGAGGCGCTCGAGACCGCGGGCGTGAAGGTCGGCCGGACCCCCACGGAGGTCGCCGAGCTCGTGGAGGCGGCCCTGCCGTGAGCGGAGGCGTCTGGCTCCAATGACCGCACGCCCGGAGGCCCGGCACCCGTGACCGAGCGCCCGCCGCCCCCCGCGCCCGCGCCCGGTCGGGCTGGGTCGGCCGGGGGAGCGCTCGCCGCGGGGTGGGGGCGGGCGGCGGTGGGCGGCGGACTCGCCTTCGTCGTCATGGCGCTGATCGGGCAGGCGGCGGCGCTCGCCGTGCAGGTCGCCACCCGCGCCGGCCTGAGCGCGGCGAACCTGGGCCGGCTCGGCTGGCTCTACTTCCAGTGGTTCCACCACGTCACGGTGGAGGTAACCGTCCCCAGGCTGGACCTCGGGGGCGCGTTCGGCTCGTCCGGTCTCGGGATCTCCAACCGGTCGTTCGGCGTTGGCGTGGGGGTGGGGCTCGCGCTCCTCGCGCTCACGCTCCTTGCGGGAGGGCTGTTGTACGCGGCGGGACGATCGGTCGCCGAGCGCTCCGAGGGCGGAGCGCTGGCGCGCGCGCTCCACGGGGCGAAGGTCGCTCCGTTCTACGCCGTTCCCGCGTTCGTGATCTCGCTGCTCGCGGTCATCCGGTTCCCGCTGCCCCAGAACGCGTTCGCGAACGGCTCGGTGGAGGTCCGCGCCTCGCCGGCGCAGGCGCTCCTGCTTCCGCTCCTGATCGCGGCGGTGGCCGGGGCCGCCGGCGGGCTCGCGTCGGCCCGGTCGAGCCTGCGGGAGGCCGGCACTCGAAGCCGCTCGGTCCTCGGAGCCCTCGCGGGCGGCGTTCGCATGCTCGCGCTCGGGCTCGCGCTCTCGTTCGCCGGGCTGCTCGTGCTCGCGGTGGCCGAACCCGACGCCACGCGCGCGTACTTCGACGGCGTGACGGCCGGGGACGCGGCCGAGACCACCGTCCTGATCTCCCACCACGTCCTCGTGCTGCCGAACCAGTCGATGTGGGTGCTCGTCCCGGCGATGGGCGGGTGCGACGTCGCCCGAGGCTCGGGCGTCTCGGTGAGCTTCCTCTGCTACTGGCGGTTCCCGAGGAGCGTGAGCGGGTCGAGCGCCTCGTTGACGGCGCTCCGGCCGCCGTCGGTTCGGTTCGGCCGGGCGCCGGCCGGCTACCTCCTGTTCCTGCTCGTGCCGCTCCTCTCGGTCCTGCTCGGCGGGGCGTGGGCGGCGGCCCGGGGCGCCCCGGCGAGCCGGAGGGAGGCGGCGGCGATCGGGGCGGGCGCCGGCGTGGCGTTCGCCGTGCTCGTCGCTGCGGCGGCGTGGTTCGCCGGGGTCGGCGCCTCCTACTCGGTGGGGCTCGCCGGGATCGGCGGAGGAACCTCGGTGCAGGTGGGCCCCGACCCGGTCGGCGGATCGCTCCTCGCGCTCGCCTGGGGGGTCGTGGGGGGCGCCGCCGGCGCCTGGTGGTGGAGCCGGAAGCCCTCACGGCTGGCCGCCCGGCCCGCGCCCGCCGTCGCGAGCTCGGGCTGGGACCGGGGAGGCTCGGCGAGCTCGTCGGCGTGATCGGGACCGAGCCGGGCTCCGGGAGCGCTCGGGCTACGGTCTGGGCAGCGCCTGGAACACCAGCAGGAAGGCGATCAGGCTGACGACGATCCCCGTGACGAGCATCGCCCGAGCCTTGTCGGGGTCGGCGTCGCGGTTCACGAGCCAGGCGATGAGCCCTCCGAGCCAGCCCATGAGGATCGGCAGGAGCCACCACGCCGCGCTCACCTGCTTCCGGGGGCCGTAGCCGGGAAGTCCCGCGGCTCCGGGCCCCGGCGGGGCCTCGGCCGCCCTCCCAGCGCCGAGCGCGACCTCCGTGCTGTAGGGCTCGAGGCCGGCGAATCGCACCCAGGCCTGCCGCCAGCCGTCGTCGGTGCGAGGGAACGTCTCGACCGGCGCTCCCGGACGCTGCCGATCCCAGATCCCGAAGAAGTCTCGCCCGTAGCCCAGCAGATAGCGGCGCCCGGAATGCGTGTACTGCAGGGCGTCCGGGGGGCTCGGGGGCGGGGGTAGCGCCGAGCCCTGGGGCCGCCCGGGTGCGGGGGGTTGCCCGGGCTCCGGGACGAGCGTGCTGCCGCACCAGCGGCACTTGATCGCCTCGTCCCGGATCTCTTCGGCGCAGTACGGGCACCTCTTCACGATCGCCTCACGGATCGCACGAGCCTAGGGTAGCCATGCGAAGGGCCCGACCGCTCGCGGCCGGGCCCTTCGAACGACTCGCTGGGATCAGCCGATTCCGCCGGCCGGTGGGGGAGGCGGGGGCGCCGAGACGCTGCCCTCCTGCCACCGCATCCAGCCGCCATAGGCGATCACGACCGCGAGCACGATCCCGACCCACGCCGGCCACGAGATGAACTCGTTGTCCACGAGGAGGACCTTGAGCAGCGTGAACACGAGCAGGAGCGCCGCGATGCCGGCGTCGATCTGCGAGCGAACCTGCGGGGTCCCCACGCTCACGTTCACGTTGGCCAGGACGAGGACCTCCATGATGATGATGAGCGCCACGAGGATGAAGTTCAGGATCCCCAGACCGTGGAAGCCGCTGACGCCGGCGCAGATGTTGAACGTTCCGATCCCCGCGCACGCCCTGTTCCACTGCAGGAACAGATCGATGAGGTACAGGACGCCCCCGGCGAGAAGGATCTTGCTGGCCGTGGACATCTTGGACATGTCGAACCCGGAACTCTGCGACATCCGCGCTCCTTTCGGGCCTCTCCCCGGCACGATGCCACGGCCCGCGGCCGCAGCCCCAGGTATTGAAAGCCCCGCATCCAGGCGAGTCAACTACGCGTCGCCGCGCCGCCGACGCGCGGCGAGCGGGAACGACGCGACGACCGCGACCGCGGCGGCGGCGAGCGCGATCCACGGGGCAAGTCCCGCGCGGGCGAACGAGGGGGGGTGCAGGAGCGCGAGTGTGGCCCCGATCGCGACCAGCCAGCCGAGCGCCGCCAGCGCGGCGTCCCACCCCCACCCGCGCAGGTCGCGACGCCGGCGCACCGCCCAGAGGATCAGGCCGAGCAGGGCCGAGACCGACGCGAGGAGCGACCACCGCGGGCTCCGCCCCCAGGCGCCGAACGGGCCCGAGCCCTCCCCGAACCGGCTCCACGGGAGCGCCGTCGAGGCCACCGCGATCGCGAAGGCCGCCCCGGCCGCGGCGTGCCGGAGGGACCTCGCGCGGGCGACCTCGGGCTCGGGCTCGGGCGCGTCCTCGCCGAGCACCTCGGCCAGGCACTCGGGGCCGAGCACCCGGCCTCGAACGGGAACCGCGCACGACAGGCAGAGCGGCCGCCCGCAGGACCCGCAGGCGGCGACCGCCGGGCTGCCCGGGTGCTGCGCGCAGCGCTCGGCGGTCCTGGCTCTCCGCTCCTCTGCCGGCACGGACGAAGCTTATCGGTCCGGCTGTCCGGGCCGACGTTTGACAGTTGCGCCCGCGCCTCCCTAGCGTGCGGCCGTGGATGCTCGCGTCGCGGTGCTGGCCTCCGGCACCGGCACCAACCTCCAGGCGCTGATGGACGACCCGGTCGTCGGCCCCTGGGTCGTCCTCGTCCTCTCGGACCGGGCCGAGGCGGGGGCGCTCGAACGGGCCAGGGCTCGGGGCGTGCCGGCGGTGTTCGTGGACCCCGCGGCGTATCCGGACCGCGCGTCGTTCGACCGGGCCGTGCTCTCCGAGCTTCGCTCGCACGACGTCCGGTTCGTCGCGATGGCCGGGTTCATGCGGATCCTCGGCCCCGAGCTCCTCCGCGCCTACGAGGGCAGAATCATCAACCTCCACCCGGCCCTCCTTCCGTCGTTCCCCGGGGCCCACGGCGTTCGCGACGCGCTGGCCTGGGGGGTGAAGGTGACGGGCGTGACCGCGCACCTCGTCGACGAGGAGCTCGACCACGGCCCGATCGTGGCCCAGGAGGCCGTGCCGGTCCTGCCCGACGACGACTGGGACTCCCTCGCGGAGCGCATCCACGAGGCCGAGCACCGGATGTATCCGAAGGCCGTCCGCGCGCTCGTCGAGGGCCGGCTGCGGGTCGAGGGCCGCGTGGTCCGCGTCCTCGAAGAGATCCCCGGGACGGGGGCGCGCACGTGACCGAATCCCACCACGCCGAAGGAGCCCGTTGATGAGTGAAACCCGCCCCGTCCGTCGCGCGCTGCTGGCCGTCTACGACAAGGCCGGCGTGGTCGAGCTCGCCCGAGGCCTCGTCGAGCTCGGGGTCGAGCTCGTCTCCTCCGGCGGGACCGCGACCGCCCTTCGCGAGGCCGGCGTCCCGGTCACCCCGGTCGAGGAGGTGACGGGGTTCCCCGAGATGCTCGACGGGCGCGTCAAGACGCTCCACCCGAAGATCCACGGCGGGATCCTGGCCGACCGTCGAAGGCCCGAGCACCTCGAGCAGCTCGCCCGGCACGGCATCGCGCCGTTCGACCTCGTCGTGGTGAACCTCTACCCGTTCCGCGAGACCGTCGCGAGCGGCGCCGGGTCCGAGGACGTCATCGAGAAGATCGACATCGGCGGGCCGGCGATGGTCCGGGCGGCTGCCAAGAACTTCGAGTCGGTCGGGGTCGTGGTCGACCCGGCCCGCTACGGCGAGGTGCTGGAGGAGCTCCGTCGCGAGGGCGGGCTCTCGCGCGAGACGCGGAGGGCGCTCGCGGCCGAGGCGTTCGCGCACACGGCGGCCTACGACGCGGCCGTGGCCGGGTGGTTCGCCGCCCGCGAGGACGCCCTGCCCGGGTTCGTCGGGCTCGCGCTGCGGAAGGTGGACGACCTGCGCTACGGCGAGAACCCGCACCAGCGGGGCGCGCTGTTCGAGGAGGTCGCGGGGCCGGGGGCCTTCGGCGGCGCCGAGGTGCTGCTCGCCGGCAAGGAGATGTCGTTCAACAACTGGCTCGACCTCGACGCGGCATACGCGCTCGCGGCCGCCTTCGACGAGCCGGCGGCCGTGATCGTCAAGCACAACAACCCGTGCGGAGCCGCGATCGGCGGCTCGCTCGCCGATGCCTACCGGCGCGCGTTCGAGTCCGACACGGTCTCGGCGTTCGGGGGGATCGTGGCGTTCAACCGCGAGGTCGACCGAGCGGCCGCGGAGGCGATGGCCGACGTGTTCACCGAGGTCGTGGTCGCGCCCGCGTACTCGGCGGAGGCGCTCGAGGCCTTCGGGCTCCGGAGGAGCCTGCGGGTGGTGCGCGCGCCGCTTCCGGCCGCCGGCGGGCTGGACGTGCGGGTGCTCCCCGGCGGAGCGCTCGTGCAGGACCGCGACCCGGTGACCGAGCCGCGGGAGGGCATGGAGGTGGTCTCCTCTCGCGAGCCGACCGAGGATGAGTGGCGCGACCTGCTCTTCGCCCGGACCGTCGCGGCCCGCGTGAAGTCCAACGCGATCGTGTTCGCGCGGGATCGGGCGACCGTCGGGATCGGCGCCGGGCAGATGTCGCGGGTCGACTCCTCGGTCCTGGCGGTCCGCAAGGCCGGCGACCGCGCGAAGGGTGCCGTGATGGCGAGCGACGCGTTCTTCCCGTTCCCCGACGCCGTCGAGGCCGCGGCCGAGGCCGGGGTCACCGCCGTGATCCACCCCGGCGGCTCGATCCGCGACGAGGAGGTGCTCAGGGCGGCCGAGGCGCGGGGACTCGCGGTCGTCGTGACCGGGGTCCGGCACTTCCGCCACTGAGGCCGGGCGCGGGTCGCGAGGGCGTTCGGCGCGGGGGCCGAGGACACGGGCGGTGTGACCGGGGGTCCGGCCGAGCGCGCGGCCGGCCGATAGGATGCGCGAGACATGACGGCAACCATCATCGACGGCAAGGCCGTCGCGTCGCAGGTGCGCGCCGAGGTGGCCGAGCGCGTGCGGGCGCTTCAGGCGCGCGGCGTCAACCCCGGGCTCGCCGCGGTGCTCGTCGGCGACGACCCCGCGTCGCACATCTACGTCGGCTCCAAGCAGAAGGCCTGCGCGGAGGCCGGCATCTACTCCGAGCGGGTCGAGCTTCCCGCCGGCACGTCGCAGGCCAAGGTCATCGAGGAGATCGAGCGCCTGAACGCCGATCCCAGGATCAGCGGGATGATCGTGCAGCTCCCCGTTCCCGAGCACATCTCGGAGCTCGCGGTCCAGATGGCGGTCGCTCCCGAGAAGGACGTCGACTGCCTCGGGCCGACGAACGTCGGGCTGATGGCTCGCGGGCGGGGGCTGCTCCTCCCCGCGACTCCCTACGGGATCGTCGAGCTGCTGGTTCGCTCGGGGATCGATCCGCAGGGCCAGCACGTCGTGGTCGTGGGCCGGAGCGGGCTGGTCGGGATGCCGCTCGCGATCATGCTCGCCCAGAAGAGCCCGAGGGCGAACGCGACGGTCACGATCTGCCACACCCGGACCCGGGACATCTCCGCGCACACGCGGCAGGCGGACATCCTGGTGGTGGCGGCCGGCCGGCCGAGGGCGGTGACCGGCGACATGGTGCGACCGGGAGCGGTCGTGGTCGACGTGGGGATCAACCGGACGGAGGACGGGATCGTCGGCGACGTGGCGTTCGACGAGGCCAGGGAGGTGGCGGGCGCCATCACCCCGGTCCCCGGCGGCGTCGGGCCGATGACCGTGGCCATGCTCCTGGTGAACACGGTGGCGGCGGCCGAGGCGCAGGCAGCGGCGCGGTGACCGAGCCGGCGAGCCGGCTCGAGCGGATCGTCCGCTCGGGGCGCTTCTGCGTGACGGCGGAAGTGGTGCCCCCGCGTTCGGCCGACGGCTCGAGCGTCGAAGCCCAGGCGCGGGCGCTGGTCGGGTACGCCGACGCCGCCAACGTCACGGACAACCCGACCGCCTCGGCCCACATGTCCCCCGTCGCCGGCGCCGCGATCCTCGCGCGGGCGGGGATCGAGCCGACGCTGCAGATCACGTGCCGGGACCGGAACCGGCTCGGCCTCACCTCCGACCTGCTCGGCGCGTGGGCGCTCGGCGCCCGGAACCTGTTCTGCCTGACCGGCGACCCGGTCTCGATCGGCGACCATCCGGAGGCGACCGTCGTGGCCGACCTCTCGGTCGTCGAGCTCGTCCGTCTCGCGGCCGGGCTCCGCGAGGAGGGCCGGCTGCTGTCGGGGGCGACGATCGATGTGCCGCCCCGCTACTTCATCGGGGTCGCGGACCTGCCGCTCGCCGAGCCCTACGACCCGGCGCGGCTGGACGCCAAGCTCGACGCCGGCGCGCACTTCGTGATGACGCAGATCGTGTACGACGTCGAGGCGTTCGCCGCGTGGGCCGACGCGGCGCGCGCCCGGGGGCTGTTCGAGCGCGCGGCGGTGATCGCCGGGATCGCTCCGCTTCGGAGCGCCGGGCAGGCGCGATACGTGAACGACCACCTCCCGGGGGTCGCGGTCCCGGCCGAGCTCGTTCGGGCGCTCGAGGAGGCCGGCCCGGACGCCGAGGCGGAGGGCGTCCGCCAGGCCATCGAGGTGGTGACCCGCCTGCGCGAGATCGTGGGGCTGGCCGGCGTGCACGTGATGGGCATGGGCCGCGAGGAGGCCGTTCGGCACGTGATCGAGGGGGCGGGCCTCCTGCCCCGGCCCACGGGCCTCGCCTAAACTTGCCCGAGACGGCTCGGAGAGGAGGGGCCACATGGCCGAGCTCGTGACGATCGGCGGTCAGACCTTCAAGAAGCGCAACCCGCTCGGCGTGCTCGGGCTGACCTTCATCACGTTCGGGATCTACTTCTTCGTCTGGTACTACAAGGTCAACGACGAGATCCGCCGCTACGAGCGCGACGAGACCGTGAGCCCGACCCGCTCGCTGATGGCCATGATCTTCGGCTGGCTGATCATCGTGCCGCCGTTCATCGCCATGTACAACACGGCCCGGCACGTGCAGTCGATGGAGCAACGGGTGGGCGTCCAGCAGACGGTGGAGCCCTCGCTCACGATCATCTTCATGCTGGTGCTCTCGATCGCGAACGGGATCTACGTGCAGGAGCACCTGAATCGCGTCTGGGAGCGCGCCCTGGGGACGCCGGCGATGCCAGTCGCACCGACGATGCCGCCCCCGCCCCCGGACCGCTGACGCCCTCGCCCGCGCCGACCGCTACCGGGCCGCCCGCCCCCGTCCGCGCCGACCGCTACCGCGGCGCCCGCCCCCGCCCGCGCCGACCGCTACCGCGCCGCCTGCGCCGACCGCTCCTCGATCGGCACGTAGCGCTGGTTGCGCGGCCCGATGTACTCGGACTCGGGGCGGATGAGGCGGTTGTCGGCGTACTGCTCCCGCACGTGCGCGGTCCAGCCCGACATGCGGGCGAGCGCGAACACCGGCGTCATGAGGTCGTGCGGGATGCCGAGCAGGTGGTAGACGCTGGCCGCGTAGAAATCGACGTTGGGGTGCAGCCCCTTCTCCTCGCCCACGACGCGCTCGATCTCGGCCGAGATCTCGAACCAGCGCGGGTCGCCCTTGCGCTCGCCGATCTCCTGCGAGAGCCGGCGCAGGTGCGTCGCCCGCGGGTCCTCGGTCTTGTACACACGGTGGCCGAACCCCATGATCCGCTCGTGCCGCGCGAGCTTGGCCTTGACGTAGGCCTCGGCGCGCTCGGGCGCGCCCACCTCCTCGAGCATCTTCATGGCCTCCTCGTTCGCGCCGCCGTGGAGCGGGCCCTTGAGAGCCGCGATCGCGCCGGTGATCGCCGAGAACATGTCGGCGAGCGTGGAGGCGATCACGCGGGCGGTGAACGTGGAGGCGTTCATCGTGTGGTCGGCGTACAGGACCAGCGTCGTGTCGAGGGCGGCGGCGTCCTCCTGCTCGGGCTCCTGGCCCGACAGCATGTAGAGGAAGTTCGCGGCGTGGGGAAGCTTGGCGTTCGGGGGGACGACCTCCTGACCGGTCCGCATCCGGTGATACATGGCGATGAGCGTCGGCGTCTTGGCGATCAGGCGCATCGCCTTGCGCTCGTTCGCCTCCGGTGAGTCGTCCCACCCGTCGGGGTCGTACGCGGACGCCGCCGAGACGCTCGTGCGCAGCATCGACATCGGGGAGGTCTGTTGTGCGAGGGTCGGCATGAGCTCGGCGAGGAAGCGCGACACCTCGCGCTCGCCCACCAGCCGCTCGTTCAGCTCCTCGAGCTCGGCCTCGGTGGGCAGCCGAAGATTGTGCAGGAGGTACACGCCCTCCTCGAAGGTCGAACGCGCGGCGAGCTCGTGGATGTCGTATCCGACGTACCAGAGCCGCCCGGCCCGCCCGTCGACGTCGGACAGCCGCGTGGACGCGGCGACGACCTCCTCGAGGCCCTTGTCGGTCATGGCGGCTCCGATCGGAAGTATCTTGACGTTAGGATATCCGTTCGGTGCACGATGCGCCTAGCGTACCGCGGGCGCCTCCCCTCGGTGGTCAGCACCGGGTGGTCCGGGACGAGCGCCGCCGGGCACGAGGTGGTCCGGGACGAGCGCCGCCCGGATTGACACAATGGGCCGGAACCTGACAGGGAGCGAAGTCATGAGCCATCGAGTCACGTTGATCCCGGGAGACGGGGTCGGCCCCGAGCTCTCCGAGGCGACGCGCCGGGTGCTGGAGGCCACCGGGGTCGAGTTCGACTGGGACGTCCAGGAGGCGGGCGCCGACGTCGTCGACCGGTACGGCACGCCGCTGCCCGAGCCCGTGCTCGCGTCGATCCGCGAGACCCGGGTCGCGATCAAGGGGCCGATCACCACGCCGGTCGGCAGCGGCTTCCGGAGCGTGAACGTGGCGCTCCGAAAGGAGCTCGATCTCTACGCGTGCCTGCGACCTTGCAAGTGGTACCCGGGCGTTCGCTCGCGATACGAGGGCGTCGACATCGTGATCGTGCGCGAGAACACCGAGGACCTGTACGCGGGGATCGAGTTCGAGCACGGGACGCCCGAGGCCAAGGACCTGATCGAGCTCGTGGCCGAGAAGACCGGCAAGCGGATCCGCGACGACTCGGGCATCTCGATCAAGCCGATCTCGGTGTGGGGGGGCGAGCGCATCGTGCGGTTCGCCTTCGAGCACGCCCGCAGAAACGGTCGCCGGAAGGTCACGGCGGTGCACAAGGCGAACATCATGAAGTTCTCCGACGGCCTGTTCCTCGAGACGGCCCGGCGGGTGGCGAAGGGCTACCCCGACGTCGCGTTCGAGGACCGGATCGTCGACAACCTCACGATGCAGCTCGTCCAGCGGCCTGAGGAGTACGACGTGCTCGTGCTCCCCAACCTGTACGGCGACATCGTCTCGGACCTGTGCGCCGGGCTCGTCGGCGGTCTCGGGCTCGCGCCGGGCGCGAACATCGGCGACGAGGCGGCGGTCTTCGAGGCCACGCACGGGAGCGCCCCGAAGTACGCGGGGATGAACAAGGTCAACCCGATGGCGATGATGCTGTCCGGCGTCCTGATGCTCCGGCACCTGGGTGAGCGGGAGGCGGCCGATCGCCTGGAGTCGGCGATCGCCGCGGTGATCGCCGAGGGTCGTTCGGTGACCTACGACATGAAGCCGACCCGCGACGATCCCACCGCCGTCGGCACGTCGCAGGTTGCGGACGCCGTGATCGAGAAGCTGGAGGGCTGAGGCGATGCGCGTGACGGTCGTCGGAAGCGGGTTCGTCGGTCAGATGACCGGCATGCGGCTGGTGCAGAGGGGCATCGCCGAGGTCGTGCTGATCGACATCGTGGAGGGTCTGCCGCAGGGCCTCGCGCTCGACATCAAGCAGTCGGCCCCGATCGAGGGCTTCGAGCCGCTGGTGACCGGCACCAACGACTACGCCGACACCGCGGGATCGGACGTCGTCGTCATCACCGCGGGCTTTCCGCGCCAGCCGGGCATGAGCCGGATGGACCTGCTCGGCAAGAACGCCGGCATCGTGCGGAGCGTGGTGGAGCAGATCGTGCCCGGGTCCCCCGACGCGATCATCATCGTCGTCACCAACCCCCTCGACGAGATGACGTTCCTCGCGTCGGAGGTCTCCGGCTTCCCGCGGGAGCGGGTGATCGGCATGGCCGGCGTGCTGGACTCCGCCCGGCTGCGGTTCTTCATCGCGGAGGAGCTCGGGGTCTCCCCGAGCGTCGTCGAGGCCATGACGCTTGGTTCGCACGGCGAGGCGATGGTCCCCCTTCCGCGCCACGCGTCGGTCGACGGGAGGCCGCTCACCGAGCTGGTCGACGAGGCCACGCTCGAGCGCCTGTACGCGCGAACGCGCGACGCCGGCGCCGAGATCGTTGCCCTGCTGAAGAAGGGGAGCGCCTACTACGCGCCCTCGGCGTCGGTCGCGAGGATGGTCCAGGCGATCGCGAGCGACTCCGGCGAGCTGCTCCCCGCCTGCGCGTGGTGCACGGGGCAATACGGGATCGACGGCGTGTACGTCGGGGTCCCGGTGCGCCTGTCGCGCGGCGGCGTGAAGGAGATCGTCGAGCTCGATCTGAACGACGACGAGCTGCGGGCGCTCCGGATCGCGGCCGAGGGAATCCGCGCCAAGTGCGCCGATCTGGCGAAGCTCTAGACCTCGGCCTCTCCGGGCCCTCCGGGAGCGTTCGCGGCAGGGCGGGTCTCGCCCGCCGGCCGGGACGCCGGTCGCCACCGGCCGGCCCACACGATCGACAGCCCGCCGCCGACGGCGGCGAGCGCGCCGCCGGCAAGCACGAGCAGGATCCCGGAGCCGAGCCGCACCCGGAACTGCCGGCTGACGGCCTCCAGGCGCGCGCGAACGCGGGCGTAGGGCTCGCCAAGCTCGTCCGCCAGCGCCCGCGCGATGCGGTCGCGCTGCCCGGCGTCGGTGAAGCGGGACGAGGCCGTCGCCGCGTCCAGTCCCGCGAGGACCGCGGCGAGCAGCCCGAGCGCGAGGATCAGCGCGGCCACCGCGCGCCGGCCGGCCACGGTGAGGAGGAGCCGCATCACCACCATCGAGACCAGGACGGCCGCTCCGGCGAGCAGCGCGACCCTTCCCTCCCACAGGTCGACCCCCTTGGTGGGCGTGTCGAAGGGCTCGACGGTCGCCCAGGTCAGCGTCGCTCCGACGCCCACGAGCAGGCCGCCCAGGGTGATCGTGAGGAACCCCGCGAGGCGGAGCCTCGTGGGGCGCGCGGTCGAGAGGATCTCGGGACCCATGGCCGCCGAGCAGTGTGCCATCCGTCCCGGGCCGGTGAAAGCACCCGTGCCTACGATGGCCGCGAGATGGCCCCCGTGCGCGAGGTCGACGCGGCCGAGATCACCGAGGCGGTGCGGGCGCTGGTGGCCGAGATCAACTACCGCGTCCCTCCCGAGATGGTGGCGGCGGTCCGGCGCGCGCGCGAGCGGGAGCGGTCGGCGCTCGGGCGTCAGGTGCTGGACCTCCTGCTCCGCAACCAGGAGCTCGCCGCCGAGGGGATCTACCCCTACTGCCAGGACACGGGGTCCACGGTGGTGTTCGTGGACCTCGGCCAGGACGTCCACGTGGTCGGCGCGGGCCTGCAGGAGGCGGTGGACGAGGGCGTGCGCCGGGGTACCCGCGAGGCCTACCTCCGGAGCTCGATCGTCGCGGATCCGCTCTTCGCGAGGAGGAACACGGGGGACAACACGCCGGCCTTCCTCCACGTTCGGATCGTCCCGGGTGATCGGGTTCGGATCCAGGTGGATGCGAAGGGCGGCGGCTCGGAGAACAAGAGCCGGCACGCGATGCTCCGGCCGGCCGACGGAGTGGAGGGGGTCAAGGCGTTCGTCCTGAAGGCCGTCGCCGAGGCCGGGCCCGACGCCTGCCCCCCGGGCATCGTCGGCGTCGGGGTCGGCGGCAACTTCGAGGTCGTGGCCGAGCTGGCCAAGCGCGCGCTGCTCCGGGACGTCGGAGCTCCGAACCCCGACCCGGAGGTGGCGCGCCTGGAGGCCGAGCTGCTCGAGCGGTGCAACGCCCTCGGGATCGGACCCCAGTCCCTCGGCGGCACCCAGACCGTCCTCGCCGTCCACGTGGAGACGATGCCGACCCACATCGCCTCGCTCCCCGTCGCCGTCAACATCGAGTGCCATGCCCACCGCACCGGGACGCGGGTGATCTGAGATGCCGGTCGAGGTCCTGGAGGACGGTCGAAAGCGGATCCGGGCTCCGCTGTCCGACGAGGACGTCCGACTGCTGTCGGCGGGCGACGTGGTCCTGGTGAGCGGAGCCGTGTACGCGGCGCGCGACGCCGCGCACAAGCGGCTGATCGAGCTGCTCGACGCGGGGCGGGAGCTGCCGTTCGACCCGGTCGGCCAGATCGTCTACTACGTCGGCCCGACCCCGGAGCGGCCGGGCCGCCCGATCGGCTCCGCCGGCCCGACGACCGCGAGCCGCATGGACCCGTACACCCCTCGCCTGCTCGAGGTCGGGCTCAAGGGGATCATCGGCAAGGGCGGGCGCGGGCCATCGGTCCGGCGGGCGCTGGAGGCGCACACGGCCGTCTACATGGCGGCGCTGGGCGGCGGCGGGGCGCTCGCGGCCCTGCAGATCCGCGCGCAGCGGGTGATCGCCTTCGAGGAGCTCGGCCCCGAGGCGGTCCGCGAGCTCGAGATCGAGGACCTCCCGGTGTGGGTGGTGGACGACTGCCGGGGCCGGGATCTCTACGCCGAGGCCATCCGTCCCTGGCGCCGGAACGAACTCCTTCCCGAGGGGCTCCGCATCGGCGAGGGCTCCTGAGGCCGATCGACGGAGGAACCGAGGTGGCCGAGCGCCGGCGGCGAAGCGCCCGCTTGCTGTTCACGAACTGGTCGAGCTACGAGGGGCCGCTCGCCAGCAAGCTCCGGCTCGCCCTTCGGAATCGGTGGCGCGCGATCGTCCTGCTGAAGGGCTGTTGCGGCCACCCGGGCGAGCCGGGCTGCTGAGAGGCGTCACGGGACCCCGGTCGGGGTCCGGAGCCGAGCGGTCGGGCCTGACCGCCCTCAGCCGGTCTCGGCGTGCGCCTTCGTCCCTGGGACGATCTTCGCGGAGCCGCCGCTCGGCGTGAAGATGCTCTCGTGGCCGTCCGCCCAGCGAACCCGGTAGCGGAGGCCGACCTCCCCCTCGATCACCTCGAGGATCTCCCCCTCCCGGGTGGGCTGGCCGACGGCCTCGGACTCGACGATGATCCGGTCTCCGACCATCCCGGTCATATGCCACACCTCCGTGCTCTCAAGCGGGCTGCGCTTCGGCGCGACTTCCTATGTTGTAGCGCGCCGCCGGGCCTCCTGCCACCCCGCCGGTCCCGCTCGGCGCGGGGCGTTGGTCACCGCGCGGCCGCGGGGCCTCGTCACCTCCGGGCTCGCCGCAGGGCCGCCGTGACCGCTCGAGCGACGTCGTCGGTCCTCGCGGTCCCGCCGAGGTCCCGGGTCCGCACCTCGCCCCGCCGCAGCACGTCGTCGACCGCCGCCTCCACCGCGTCGGCCGCGTCGTCCTCCCCGAGGTGGCGGAGCAGCATCGCCCCGGAGCGAATCATCGCGATGGGGTTGGCGAGTCCCCTCCCGGCGATGTCCGGGGCGCTCCCGTGCACCGGCTCGAACACCGCGTACTCCCAGCCGAGGTTGGCGCCCGCCGCGAGGCCGAGCCCGCCGACGAGCCCGGCGCACAGGTCGGACAGGATGTCGCCGTACAGGTTCGGGAGCAGGAGCACGTCGAACGTCTCCGGATCGTGCGTCAGGCGCATCGAGAGCTGGTCGATCTGCATCTCCTCGAGGACCACGTCCGGGTGGGCTGGGGCCTCCTCCAGGGCGATCTGGAGGAACAGGCCGTCGGAGAACCGCATGATGTTCGCCTTGTGGCCGAGCGTGATCCGACGGCGTCCGGTCTCGCGCGCGAACGCGAACGCGAAGCGGACGATCCGACGGGCTCCCGAGACCGAGATCGGCTTCAGCGTGATCCCGGCGTCCTCGCGGACCTCGTGACCGAGCGCCGACAGGTGCCGGCGGAGCTCGGCGGTTTCCGGCGCGCCTCGCTCGAGCTCGATCCCCGCGTACAGGTCCTCGGTGTTCTCCCGGATGACGACGAGGTCCACGTTCGGGTAGCGGGTGGGCACGCCGGGGAGCGACCGCGCCGGCCGGACGGCCGCGAACAGGTCGAGCTCATGCCGGAGGGCGACGTTCACGCTCCGAAAGCCCGTCCCGACGGGGGTCGTGATCGGGCCCTTGAGGGCCACCCGCGATCGCCGGATCCGATCGAGGACCCGGTCGGGGAGCGTCGCGCCCTCGCGCTCCAGGGCCTCCGCCCCGGCGCGCTCGACCGCCCACTCGAGCCGGACGCCGGTCGCCTCGAGCACGTGGCGCGCGGCCTCGGTGACCTCGGGGCCGATGCCGTCGCCCGGGATCAGCGTCACCAGGTGCGTCACGGGCGGACCCTACCCGGCGATGTGTGGGCTTCGGACCGGGGCGGGACCCGGTGCCTCGGCCGGCGGAGGCGGCGTCCGCACCTCAGAAGCGCTCGAACAGGATCGAGCGCTTCACCTCTTGGATCGCCTTGGTGACCTCGATCCCGCGGGGGCACGCCTCGGTGCAGTTGAACGTCGTCCGGCAACGGAACACCCCGGTCTTCTCGGACAGGATCTTCAGGCGCTCGTCGGCGCCATGGTCGCGCGAGTCGTAGATGAACCGGTGCGCGTTCACGATGGCGGCCGGGCCGACGTACTCGTCGTCGCCCCAGAAGACCGGGCAGGAGGTGGTGCAGCACGCGCAGAGGATGCACTTGGTGGTGTCGTCGAAGCGGTGGCGCTCCTCCGGGGACTGAAGTCGCTCGGCGTCGGGCTCGCCCTCGTCGTTGATCAGGTACGGCAGGATCGACCGGTAGCCGTTGAAGAACGGCTCCATGTCGACGTAGAGATCTTTCAGCACGGGGAGCCCCCGGATCGGCTCCACCGTGACCTTCGGGGCGACGTCCTTGACCAGCACCTTGCAGGCCAGCCGGTTCTTGCCGTTCACCATCATCGCGTCGGACCCGCAGATGCCGTGCGCGCACGAGCGACGAAGCGCGAGCGTCCCGTCGTGGTACCACTTGACCTGGTGGAGGGCGTCGAGGAGCCGGTCGTTCGGGTCGGCCTGGATCGTGAACTCGTCCCACCAGGACTCCTCGCCGCGCAGCTCGGGGTTGTAGCGGCGGATCCGCAGGGTGAGCGTCACGGCGCCGGTGGCGCCCGCCCGCCGCTGGTCGGAGGTCTCCAGCACGTCGCCGGCCGACTCGGGAGCGGGAGGCATCAGTACTTGCGCTCCATGGGCACGTAGGGACCGAGCTTGACGTCCTTGTGCTCGAGACGGATGGAGCCGTCCTCCTCGCGGTAGGCGAGCGAGTGCTTGAGCCAGTGCTCGTCGTCGCGGAGGGGGTGGTCCTCGCGGTAGTGGGCGCCCCGGCTCTCGTCGCGGGCGAGCGCGGCGGCGACGAGGGCGTCGGCGCAGTCCAGGAGGAAGCCGAGCTCGACCGCCTCCATCAGCTCCGTGTTGTAGCGCCGGCCGGGGTCCTGCACGGCGACGCGCTCGTACCGCTCGCGCAAGCCGGCCAGGATCTCCTGCATCTTCTTCAGCCCGGTCTCGGTCCGCACCACGAACGCGAGGTCGAACATGTGCTCCTGGAGGTCGCTTCGGATGTCGGCCGCGTTCGCGCCCTCCCGGCGACTCATCAGCCCCTCGAGCATCTCCCGGGTGAACCCCTCCGGGCGCTCGGGCAGGGCCGGGAGGTCGGCGCCCTGGGCGAACTCGGCCATGTGGCGTCCGCCGCGCCTTCCGAACACCACGATGTCGAGGAGGGAGTTCGTGCCCAGGCGGTTCGCCCCGTGCACGCTCACGCACGCGCACTCGCCGGCGGCGTACAGGCCGGGGACCGGCGTCTCGTCGGGCCCGACGACCACCCGCCCGTCGACGTCGGTCGGGATCCCGCCCATCGCGTAGTGGGCGGTGGGCTGGATGGGCACGAGCTCGGTGGTCGGCTCGACGGACAGGTAGACGCGCGCGAACTCGGTGACGTCGGGGAGCTTCTCCTCGATCACCTCGCGGGGGAGGTGGCGCACGTCCAGCCAGACCGCGTCCTTGCGGGGGCCAGCTCCTCGCCCCTCCTTGATCTCCTGGTAGATCGCCCGGCTGACCAGGTCTCGCGGCGCGAGGTCCTTGACGGTCGGCGCGTAGCGCTCCATGAAGCGCTCGCCCTCGCCGTTCAGCAGGATGCCACCCTCGCCGCGGACCGCCTCCGAGAGCAGGATGCCCATCCGGTACACGCCGGTCGGGTGGAACTGGAAGAACTCCATGTCCTCGAGCGGGATCCCGCGACGCCAGACCACGGCGGGGCCGTCGCCCGTGAGCGTGTGGGCGTTGGAGGACACCTTGAACATGCGCCCGAACCCGCCCGTCGCGAACAGCACGGACTTCGCGCGGAAGACGTGGAGCTCGCCCGTCGCGAGCTCGTACGCGACGACGCCGGCGACGCGGCCGTCGGACAGCAGCAGGTCGAGCACGTAGAACTCGTTGAAGAAACGGACGTTGCGCTTCACGCACTGCTGGTAGAGGGTCTGCAGGATCATGTGGCCGGTGCGGTCGGCGGCGTAGCAGGCCCGCTTGACCGGCGCCTCGCCGTGGTTGCGGGTGTGCCCGCCGAACCGCCGCTGGTCGATCCTGCCGTCCGGCGTGCGGTTGAACGGCAGCCCCCAGTGCTCGAGCTCGTAGATGGCGTCGATGGCCTCCTCGCACATGAGCTGCGCCGCCGGCTGGTCCACGAGGTAGTCCCCGCCCTTGACCGTGTCGAACGCGTGCCACTCGGGCGAGTCCTCCTCGACGTTCCCGAGGGCCGCGCACACGCCGCCCTGCGCCGTCCCCGTGTGCGAGCGGGTGGGGTAGAGCTTGGAGATCACCGCCGTGCGAACCCGGTCCGAGGCCTCGATGGCCGCGCGGAGCCCGGCGCCGCCGGCGCCGACGATCACCGCGTCGTAGGTGTGGGTGACCGTCACCTCGCCACCCCCGGCCACCGGCTCGGGGCGAAGGTGAACACGACCACCGTGCCGAGCACGAACAGGACGAACCCGACGACGTAGAAGAGCATGTTCACGGCGAACCGCCAGGCCACCGGTCGGACGTAGTCCTGCACGACCACGCGGAGGCCGTTGATGCCGTGCAGGAGCGCGAGCGAGAGCAGCGCCCAGTCCCAGGTGCGCCAGAACGGGCTCGACCACCGGGTGGCCACGAAGGCGAAGTTCACGCGGGACACGCCCTCGCCCCCGACGTGCATGATCAGCACGTGCCCCACGGCGAGGAAGAGCAGGACGATGCCGGAGATGCGCATGAACAGCCACGTCCAGAGCTCCCACCCGCCGGCCGGGCGCTCTCGCCCGGCCCGGTAGCCGAGCACGCCGCGCGGCGACGGCGGGGGTTGCTCGGGGGCGATCCGGGTATCGGTGCGGGCGGCCATCACAGGTTCCAGCGGAAGGCGAGGTCCAGGATGTCCCGGCCCATGATCCAGACGATCGGAACCATCGACAGCACGAACACCGCGCTGGTGAGGATCGAGAGCACCTTGAAGTGACGGGCCGTGCTCGGCCAGAAGTCCAGGATCATGATCTTCACGCCGTTGATGGCGTGATACAGGACCGCGGCCACGAGTCCGAGCTCGAGCAGGCGGACGACCCAGTTGTGGTACACGGCGGTGACGCGGTTGTAGGCGTTCGGGCCCCAGCCGACCACGGCGGTGTCGATCACGTGGGCGAACAGGAACAGGATGACGGCGACGCCGGTGATGCGGTGGGCCATCCAGGACCACTGTCCCGGGCTTCCCTTGTACAGGGTTCCGACGTCGCTCTTCCTCTTGGCCACGTGCTCTCCCGGACTCAGAGCCTATCGCGTGCGGCCGCGTTGCCCCGGGCCGTCCCGGCGCCCGGCCGCGCGGAGTCTACTCCACTCCGGCGCACCTCCCGCGGGCCCGGGCACCGCCCTTCGCCCCGCTCAGGACGTTCGAAGGGCCACGAGCACGCCGTCCCGGGTCGGAACGATCACCGACAGGTAGCGATCGTCCTCGGCGATCTGGCGGTTGTGGAGGTCGACCGCCCGGGCCTCGGCTGCGCCTCGCGCGGCCGAGGGGTCGGGCACCCACATCGTGCTCGAGCGGATGACGTTGTCGGCCACGTAGAGCCCACCAACCCGGATCCGGTCCCGCGCGAGCTCCCAGGCCCTCGGGTACGCGGCCTTGTCGATATCGCAGAACACGAGGTCGAGCTCGCCCGGAACCGCCCGGAGCGAATCGACGGCGTCGCCGACGTGATAGCGGATTCGGTCCCACAGGCCCGCCCGGCCCAGGTAGTCGGCGGCCTTGCGCTCGTTGCCCGGGTCGCCGTCGGTGCAGTGGACCTCGCCGCCGGGACCGACGGCCCGGGCGAACCAGTACGCCGAGTACCCGAACCCGGACCCGAGCTCGAACACGCGCCGCGCGCCGACGGCGCGCGCGAGCAGCTCGAGCATCGGCCCGACGAGCCGGCCGACCGCCGGGAATCCCGTGGAGCGCGCCTCGGCCTCCATCTCGAGGAGCACCGGCTCGTCGTGCCGGCCGAGCAAGCCGGTCATGTACGCCTCGACCTGCGGGGACACGACGTCCACGGGTCCAGGCTACCGCGGCTCGGGCGTCGCCGGCCGAGGCGCTAGTCCAGCAGCTCCTTCGTGTACGGGAGCTCGGCCTTGTAGATGGTCTCCAGGTAGCGCAGCCCGGACTCGTGGTCCTCCTCGGTGACCGCCTCGACCGCGTCGCGCGGCACGACCACGCGGTAGCCTCGGAAGAACGCGTCGGCGGTCGTGTGGCGCAGGCAGATGTTCGTGTGCTGGCCGGTCAGGACCACCGTGTCGACCCCGAACTGGCGAAGCAGGGGATCCAGTCCGGTCTCGTGAAACGACGAGTAGGTCCGCTTTGGCAGGACGAAGTCGCCCCGAGCCGCCGCGAGCTCGGGGATGATCTCGGCCCCGGGGGTCCCGGCCATCGCGTGCTCGCCCCAGACCGCGAGCTCGAAGTCCTGCGGCAGGTGCGCGTCGTTCGCGTACACGACCAGCCACTCGCCCCGGTCCGAACGCGCGCGCTCGAGGAGGTCCCGGATCGTCGGGATGATCCGCTCCGAGCGGGGGTTCGCGATCTTGCCGGTCACGAAGTCGTTCAGCATGTCGATCACGACGAGGGCCTTCATCGGCAGCTCCCTTCGCTTGCGCCGCCCCGCCGGGCCCGGGAAGATCGACCCGGGGCCCGCGAGGGCGGTGATGACAGGTGACAAGACAGCAGTATAGGCCCGGATCCCGGATCGGGCTCACCCCGGAGGCTCGGCGGGAGCGGATCGTCGCGCGGCTTCGGGCGGCCGGGGTGGCCGTCCCCGGCTCCGAGCTGGCCGAGACCCTGGAGGTCTCCCGGCAGGTCGTGGTGGGCGACGTCGCGGTCCTGCGGGCCGAGGGGCGTCCGATCGTGGGCACGCCCCGCGGCTACCTGCTCCTCGAGCCCGAGCCCGCCGGCGCCCGGGTCACCGCGGTCCTCGCGTGCCGCCACGACCGGCGGGGCACGCGCCCGGAGCTCCTGGCGCTCGTCGACCTCGGCCTGACCGTGGTCGACGTGATCGTCGAGCACCCGCTGTACGGGGAGCTGCGGGCGAACCTGATGCTCCGGACGCGCGAGGACGTCGACCGGTTCATGGAGCGGCTGCGGCGCGAGCGGGGCGAGCTCTTGTCGTCGCTCACCGGGGGGCTCCACCTGCACACGGTCTGGGCGCCGGACCGGGCGGCGCTCGAGGCCGCCCGGGGCAGCCTGCGCGAGCTCGGGGTGCTGGTCTGACCGGGCTCCCGAGCGGGTACGCTTGCGTTCGATGTCCGACGAGCGCCGGTTCACCGACTCGGGGATCGAGATCCATCCGGTCTACCGGCCGCAGGACCTGGAGGGGTTCGACCCCGCGCGCGACCTCGGCCGGCCG
>JAJPHY010000146.1 GCA_021325015.1 Actinomycetota bacterium
GAGGGACGCTGCGTCGCCACGACGAGGTGGATGCCCACCGCGCGCGCCATCTGCGCGATTCGCACCACGCTGTCCTCGACGTCGCGGGGGGCCACCATCATCAGGTCGGCCAGCTCGTCGATCACCACCAGGATGTACGGGAGGTCGACGAACCGGTTCTCCTGCCCCGGCGGGATGCGGAGCGTCCTCTCTGCGAGCCCCGCCCGATAGCCGTCGATGTCGCGCACCCCCGACACCGCGAGGAGCTCGTAGCGCTGCTCCATCTCCCGCACCAGCCACCCGAGCGCCTCCGCCGCCCGCTTGGGGTGGGCGATCACGGGGGAGAGCAGGTGCGGGATGTCCGCGAAGTGCGCGAGCTCGACGCGCTTGGGGTCGACGAGCACGAGCTTCACCTCGTCCGGTGTGGTTCGCATCAGGATCGACGTGATGAACGAGTTGATGAGGCTGGACTTGCCCGCGCCGGTGGCGCCGGCGATCAGCAGGTGCGGCATCCTCGTGAGGTTCACGAGCTGCGCCCGGCCGTGCACGTCCTTGCCGAGCGCGACCGAGAGCGGGTGCCGGTCCTCCTTCGCCGCCCGCGAGCGGAGGATGTCGCCCAGCATCACGAAGTCGCGGACTCGGTTGGGCACCTCCACGCCGATCGCCGACTTGCCGGGGATCGGCGCGATGATCCGGACGTCGGGGGTGGCCAGCGCGTACGCGATGTCGTCGGCGAGGGACAGGACCTTGTTGACCTTGGTTCCGGCCTCCACCTCGACCTCGAACAGCGTCACGGTCGGTCCGCGGTGGGCTGCCGGCACGTGCGCGGGAACGCCGAAGGTGCGGAAGGTTCGCTCGAGGGCCTCAACCGTGTGGTCCTCGTCGCGCTCGCTCCCCGCGGATGCCGGAGCCGTGCGCAGCAGGTCCATCGGAGGAAGCCGGTACGCTCCGCCGCGGGTCGACGGGGGCTTCGGCGGCTCGACGTGGATCTCTGGCTCCGGCTCCGGTTCCGGCTGGACGAGATCGAGGACCGGGAGCGCCTCCTCGGTGTCGGCCGGCCGTGGGCGGCGTCGGCGAGCCGTGCGCTCCGCGGCCGGCTCGGAGTGCGCCCGCCGCGACTCCGCGCGACTCGCGAGCGCCGCTCGGAGCCGTTCCCACAGTGCCGAGAGCGGAGTTCCCGTGAAGATCAGCAGGCCGAGCGCCGCAAGCCCGAGGCACACGATCCCGGATCCGACCCGGGAGATCGCCCGGCCGAGCGGCCAGGCCAGCGCGGCGCCGAGGACGCCGGCCGCGTCCCTCACGCGGTCGTACCCGGCGAGCGGCCGGGGGTCGCCTCGCAGGAGCGAGAGGAGGCCGAGGACCCCGGCGAGCGCGATCGCGAACCCGATGAACATCCTCGGCCGCTGATCCGCCACCGCGTCGCGGAGCAGCAGCACCCCCCAGTACAGGCCGAGCACGGGAAACGCGATCGCGACCACCCCCGTCGCCCAGCGCAGCGCCACGTCGATGCCCCGGCCCACGACGCCGGCTGCGTCGAACCAGAGCGCGAGCGCCGAGATCAGCGCGACCACGACCAACCCGATCCCCACCGCGTCGCGCGCCCAGGGCGCGAGATGCTGGCGGACGGGGGTTCGCGCTCGGCCGCGCCGCCCCGCGGGGGCGCGGCGGCGCCGTCGTGCCTTCGCCACTTAGACCTCCATGATCACGGGCAGGATGACCGGCTTGCGCTGGGTGACCTCGTAGAAGTACTTCCCCAGCGTTCGCCGGATGTTCTGTTCGAGCACACCGCGGTCGATCACCTCGGCCTCGCTGCTCCCCTTGAGCGACAGCATGACCCGATTCCGGGCCTCTTCAAGGATGTCGCCTGCGGTCTCGTCGAAGACGAAGCCCCGGTTCACGATGTCCGGACCCGCCAGCACCTCGCCGTGGTGCGCGTCGATCGCGAGCACGACGACCACCACCCCGTCCGCCGACAGCTTGCGCCGGTCGCGGAGCACCACCTCGCCCACGTCCCCGACCCCCAGCCCGTCCACGAACGTCATGCCGGCGGCGACCCTGGCGACGACGCGGACGTCCTCCTCGACCTCGACCACGTCGCCGTCCTCGCACACGAGGACGTGGTCGGGCGGGATGCCGACCTCCGTCGCGAGCTTCGCGTGGTGCGCCAGGTGGCGCCGCTCCCCGTGGATGGGGATGAACCACCGCGGCCGGACGAGCGAGAGCATGAGGCGCAGCTCCTCCTGGGCCGCATGGCCCGACGCGTGCACCCGCGCCGCCGGCATGTGGAACACGTCGGCGCCCGTGCGGTACAGCCCGTCGACGACGCGGTGGATGGCGGGCTCGTTTCCCGGGATCAGGCTCGAGGAGAGGACCACGGTGTCGTTCTCCTCCAGCCTGATCCACTTGTGCTCACGAGCCGCCATGAGGGACAGGGCCGAGAGCGGTTCGCCCTGAGAGCCCGTACAGATCACCACGACCCTCGACGGGTCGAGCCGGTCGACCTCCTCGATCGGGACGACGTCCTCGTCCGGAACCGTGAGGATGCCGAGCCGCCTGGCCGCGTCGACGCTCTGGTGCATCGAACGCCCGAGGAACGTCACGACGCGCTCGTTGGCGCGGGCGGCGTTCACCACCTGCTGGATGCGGTGGATGTGGCTCGAGAAGCAGGCCACCACCACCAGCCTGGGAGCGCGCGCGACGATGTCGGTGAGCACCGGACCCACGCTCCGCTCGCTCGCCGTGTAGCCGGCCTCCTCCGCGTTGGTCGAGTCGGAGAGCAGGAGGTGGACGCCGCCGTTCCTCCCCGCTTCCTCCGCCAGCGCGTGCAGGTCCGTCGGCCGGCCGTCGAGCGGAGTCTGGTCGATCTTGAAGTCGCCCGTGTGCAGGATCGTGCCGAACGGCGTGTCGATCGCGATCGCGGCGCCGTCGGGGATGGAGTGCGTGACCCTCATGAACCGCATCGTGAACGGGCCGACCTCGACGCCCTCGCCCGGCACCACGGTGTGGAGCTCGGCGCGATCGCGCACGCCGTGCTCGTCGAGCTTGCCCTCGAGCAGCGCGAGGGTGAACGCCGTCCCGAACACCGGCAGCGGACGGCCGAGCTCCCGGAGCAGATACGGCAGCGCTCCGATGTGATCCTCGTGCCCGTGCGTGAGGACGACGGCCTCGAGGAGGTCGGCCCGCTCTCGCACGTACTCGAAATCCGGCAGGACGAGGTCGATGCCCGGCATCTCGGCGTGCGGGAAGGACAGCCCGACGTCGACGACCAGGATCCTGCCGCCGAGCCCCACGCAGGACATGTTCCGGCCGACCTCGCCCACACCGCCGAGGAACACCACGCGGGCGGGGCGTGCGGGGCCGTTCGCCCGCCGTCTAGAGGAGGCCGGCATCCACGAGCGCCTTCTCGATTCGCGCGCGCTCCTCCCCCGTTGCCGGAACGAGCGGGAGGCGCGGCGGGCCGGCGGGGAGGCCGAGGATGTCGAGCGCGGTCTTGACCGGGATCGGGTTGGTCGTGATGAACAGGGTGTTGAACAGCGGGGTGAGCTCCTCGTGGATCTTCCGCGCCGCCGGGATGTCGCCCGAGGTCACGAGCTCGGTCATCTGCCGGATCCTCGGACCCACCAGGTGCGAGGCCACCGAGACGATCCCGACCGCGCCGAGACACATGTATCCGAACGTGGCCCAGTCGTCGCCGGAGTACACCTCGAAGCCGTCCGGCGCTTCGCTGACCAGCCGGGAGATCGCCTGGAAGTCGCCGGTCGAGTCCTTGACCGCGACGATGTTCGGCACCTCCGCCATGCGCAGGAGGGTGTCGTGCTCGATCCGAATCCCGGTCCGCCCGGGGATGTTGTAGGCGATGATCGGCAGGTCCACGGCCGAGGCCACCCGGGTGAAGTGCTCGAGGAGGCCCCGCTGCGGGGGCTTGTTGTAGTACGGCGTCACGAGCAGCAGCCCGTCGGCGCCGAGCCCCTGGGCCTCGCGCGACAGCTCGATGGTCTCGGCCGTGCTGTACGTTCCGGTGCCGCACACCACCTTCCCCCGGCCGCGCGCGGTCTTGATCACGGCGGAGAACAGGTCGAGCTTCTCGCGGTGGGTGAGCGTGGGCGACTCACCCGTCGAGCCCGCGACGACGATCGTGTCCGTTCCACGCTCGAGCAGGTGGGCCGCCAGCCGGCACGCCCCGTCGAGGTCGAGCGAGTGGTCCTGGCGGAACGGGGTGACCATGGCGGTGAGCACCGCCCCGAACCTAGCCGCCATGCTTCCTCCTCATGAGCCGGGTGCGGCGGGATCGGCGCCCCTCGGAGACGTCGGGCCGGGCGGTCGGGCCCCGCTCAGGCGTCCTGGCTTGCGCCGGCCGCCCTGCCCCACGACTGCGACCAGAGCTTAGCACCGTTCTCACCCGCCGCACAAGAGTCACACGAGTCACATGTTGCACGAAGGATATGAATCGTACGGGCGGGCATCGGGGTGCTCCGGAGATTCCGGGTGCTCCGGAGATTCGGGTTCCTCGCGCGGTTCGCGTTGCTCCCGCACCTCCCACTTGCCGCGTCCAGGTCTGCGTCGACGCCCGGAGCGGGCCCCGAGCGCCAGGCTATCCTAGCCGGATGCCGCGGATCTACACGAAGACCGGCGACGACGGGACGACCGGCCTGCTCTTCGGTGGCAGGGTCTCGAAGGCCGACCTCGCGACCGAGGCGTACGGGACGACCGACGAGGCGGTGGCCGTGCTGGGCCTGGCCCGCGCCCTCGCCCACGACGACGGCACCCGCGAGGAGCTCCTCGCGATCCAGCGTGAGCTCTTCGTGGTGGGCGCCGACCTCGCCGCCAACCCCAAGCAGCGCGCCCGGCTCGAGCCCGGCACCTCCTTGGTCACGGCGGAGATGGTGGCCCGGCTCGAGGCGCGCATCGACTCCCTGGTGGCCCTCCACCCGCTCCCGGGGGCGTTCGTGGTCCCGGGGGCGAGCCCGGCCTCCGCCGTGCTGGACCTCGCCCGAAGCGTGGTCCGGCGAGCGGAGAGGCGCGTCGTCGCGCTCCGGGAGTCCGGAGCCGAGATGAACCCCGAGACGGTCCGGTACCTGAACCGGCTCTCGGACCTGCTGTTCGTGCTGGCTCGAGCGCAGTCCGGCGGCCCCGAGCCCGTGAGCCGAGAGGCCTAGTGGCGCACGAACGCTCCGTAGTTGTCGTGGCCCATGACCAGGATCACCAGCCCGATGTCCTGATCGCGCAGACCGCCGAACGAGACCGGGAAGCTCGCGGTGTCCCCGTTCGGGACCGGAGCCGCGCCGGCGACGACCCCCGGCACGCGGTGGCCGTCGGTCGCTGCCAGCAAGTAGAAGCCCGGCGCGGGCAACGCGCGGCCCGTCTGGTTCTGGATCTTCAGCGTCCCCCGGTCGCCCTTCAGCTCCATGGTCGCGATCAAGCCGGCGTTCGTGTAGACGTAGAGCGAGGTCCCCGGCGGGGCGACGAAGGTCGGCGAGGCGTTGGGGCTCGGACCGGAACCCGAGCGGCCGCCGCCTCCCGAGCCACCGTGGCCGGTGCACGCGGCGAGGGTCGCGGTGAGAGCGACCAGCACGAGGACCCGAGCGGCGGCCTTCATCGGCCGGGGCATGATACGCGAACCCTCCCGCGCTCCGCCCCCGGGCGCTCGCCGGACCTCGGTGCCTCCGCGCCGTGACCCTCGACCTGTCGCACCCGGTCGCGGCGTTCGGGCTCGGCGTGGCGCTCGGAACCTCGCCCGGACCCGTCCAGCTGCTGCTCCTGTCCGAGGCGTCGCGAGGCGGCGTCGGCCGCGGGCTCCGGGCGATGGCCGGCGCGAACCTCACGTTCGGGGCGATGCTCGTCCTGCTCGCGGCCGGGCTTTCCTCCACCGCGCCCGGCGAGCCGTTCCTCCGGGTGGTGAAGGTGGTGGGCGGGGCCTTCCTGGTGTGGCTCGCGCTCGACGCCGTCCGCGCGCGCCGGCGGCCCCGCGAGGCCGACGCCGGCGGCGGCCTCCACCCCGCGGTCCGCGGAGCGATCGCGGTCCTCGCGAACCCCGGGGTCTACGTCTTCCTCGCGACCACCGGAACGGCGATCGCCGCCGACGCCGCCCGGGATGGTGGACGCCCCCTCGCGCTCCTCACCGCCGCTGCGCTCCTGCTCGGCGTGTCGGCGACGGACTCGAGCATGGTGATCATCGGCGCCGGCGCGCGTCGCGCGAGCGGCCGGGTGCTGGATGCCCTCGCGATGGTGCTCGCCCTGGGCCTCGGAGCGCTCGGGCTGTGGCTCGTGGCCGGCGGACTCCTGAGCTAGTCCGTCACAGACTAGATGCGAGGGGCCGCCGCGAGGTCGCGGCGCTCGGCGCGGCGACGCGGCGCACCCATCAGAACACGAACGGACACCAGGGGGCGGGGTCCCCAGCCGAAGAGCGCGTCGGCTCGCGCGAGCGCGCCCGGACGCTCCTCCCGGACGAGGCCCGCCCGGTGGAGCGCGCGAAACGACACGCCGCCGAGGTACGCGGAGCCGAGCTCGGTTGCGCTGCAAACGAGGTCGGGCGCTCCGCCCGCTCCACCCCTGCGGCACGACGCGCCCTCGGGCCCGGCCTCCAGCAGGTACCGCCCCTCGTTCCACGGGCAGAAGGAGTCGCGAACCTCGAAGGTGACGGCCCCCTCGCCGGCATACCTCCGGGCCTGGAGCGCCGTCGGCAGGTCGACGAGGCGAACCCACAGACCGTCCTTCACGGTGAGGCCGAGCCGCCGGGGCTCGGCGAGCAGGTGCAGGAGCGGCTCGTCCACCGGACGGTTCCAGGACGTCACCCGCCCGACGAGGTCGATGTCGAGGAGGTAGCGCCACAGGTCCGCGTACGCGGCGGGTGTGGTCGCCTGGAGGTCCTCGAGCAACAGCTCGTGGCGGGGAATCCCTCGAGGCCACTCGGGCCGGATCCGGTAGACGGCGTACGCGTCGATCTCGCCCGCGGTCTCGTGCGCCGCGAAGAAGAACCTTCGCGGCTCGTCCGGGCCGTGGTGGTGCGCCTCGTCGAACCGGTAGTCGAACCACCGCGCGTCCATCCGGGGCGACCCCGGCCGGTCTCGGGTGGCGCGCTCGTACACCGGACGAAGCTTCGCGAGCGCCTCGTCGCGATCCAGCAGGTGAACCCGGCCGTGACCCGGCGGCTGGCCTCGAACGAAGCCGGACCCCGCCCGGTCGAGGTCGATCGCGCACTGGAACGTGGCCAGCCCGTAGCCGTATCGGCCGTAGATCCCGCCCTCCGAGGCGTGGAGGGCGGCCACCGGCTCGCCGGTCTCATGGAGGTCGTCGAGCTGGCGACGCATGAGCGCGGTGTTCACGCCGCGTCGCCGGTGGGTGGGCTTGACCCCCACGCCGGTCACGCCGGCCGCGGGAGCCTCGCCCCCCGGCACCCGCAGCGCGAAGGAGGCTGCGTGGGCTCCGCCCACCATCTCGGAGCCGTCGAAGGCCGCCAGGCATCGCTCGGCCTCGAGGACCTTGCGCTCGCGCTCGACGTCCTCGGCGTGCAGGTGCTCGCCGAACGCCGCCTCGATCACGCCGAGAAAGGTCTCGACCTCGGTCTCCGCGATCGGGCGGATCTCAACGTCCATGGGTCCCGAGCTTACGCGCCGGTCAGGCCCTCAAACACGTCGGAGAGCGCCGGCCCCCCGACGGGCGCCTGGGGCCAGGCGAGCACGAACGCCTCCTCGCCGAGGAGGATCGGCCACAGCTCGAACGGGACGTCCTCGAGCTCTCCCTGCGTCCGGTGCTGACGCAGGGCCTCGAGCTTCCGCTCGTACGTCGAGGAGCAGTCGACCACGACGCCGACGTGCGCATCGGGAACCCCGCGCGGAGCGAAGGGCTGGGTCGGGTCGAGCGGTTCCAGGCCGCGCGCCCGTCGCCACTCGTCGAAGCGATCGAGCCGCGACCGCCGGAGGGCGACGTGCAGGAGCCGCCGGGGTCCGTCCCCCGACGGCGATCGCACTCGATGGAAGGCGTCGGTCGTCGCCGCGCCGATCGCGATGTGGTCCTCGTGCCCGGTCACTCCGTCCGGCCCGAACGTCACGACCACGTCCGGGCGGACCTCGCGCAGGATGGTCTCGACCTCGGCGACCAGCTCGGCCCGGTCGATCCGGGCCAGTCCGCCATCGGGATGCCGGAGGAACCGCAGGTCGGGCTCGACGCCGATCGCCGCCCACGAGGCGCGATCCTCCGCCTCGCGGACCGCGCCCAGCGTCTCGGGCGTTGCCAGGCTGTCGTCGAGGATTCGGCCGGCCTCGCCGCTGGTGGCCAGGACGACGGTGAGGGCGAGGTCCTCATCGCGGTGCAGCGCACCCGTTCCGGCGATGCCGTAGGTGTCATCGTCGGGATGCGCGAAGACCGCGGCCAGCCGGCGCGTCACGGCTGCGGCGGCAGATCCAGCAGGGGCTCCAGGCCCACGGTCAACCCGGGCAGGGTCGCCACCGCGCGGATCGCCATGAGGATCCCCGGCACGAACGAGCTGCGGTCGATCGAATCGTGGCGGATCGTGAGCGTCTGGCCCTGGCCGCCGAAGATCACCTCGTGGTGCGCGACGAGACCCGGCAGGCGCACCGAGTGGATCCGGACGCCCTCCACGTCGCCGCCGCGGGAGCCCGGGACGGTCTCGGCGGTCGGCGCCCGGTACTCGGCACCGCGACCGGCGAGGAGCGCTCGAGCCGTCGAGAGCGCCGTGCCCGACGGCGCGTCGGCCTTGCCGTCGTGGTGGAGCTCGATGATCTCCACGGCGGGGAAGAACCTCGCGGCGACCGCCGCGAATCGCTGCATAAGGACCGCCCCGAGGGCGAAGTTGGACGCGACGATCACGTGCGACTCACCGCCCTCCTCGCCCAGCATCGCCCGGATCTCCGCCAGGTCCCCGTCGGTGATCCCCGAGGTGCCGACGACGAGGTTGATCGCGTGTTCGACGCACCAGCGCACGTTGTCCATCACGACGTCGGGGTGCGTGAAGTCCACCGCGACCTCCACCCGGGCCTCGAGCAGGCGGTCGAGCTCGTCGGTGATCGGCACGCTCAGGTCGGGGTGCCCGATGATGGGCCCGATCGACTCGCCCACGTGCGAGCGGTCGACCGCGGCCGACAGCCGGAGGTCGGCCGCCTCGGCAACGGCGCGACAGACGATCTGGCCCATCCGACCCGCCGCCCCGACGACGCCCACCCGGATCACGCGATGTCCTTTCGATCGAACGGTCCGAGCACCGCGAGCGAGAGCGGCTGTGACAGCACTCGCTTGGCGGCCGCTCGCGCGTCCTCCAGCGTGACGGCGTCGATGCGTCGGAGGACCTGGTTCACGCTCAGGATCTCGCCGTGGGAGATCTCGGACTTGCCCAGCCGGGACATGCGGCCGCTCGGGTCTTCGACCGAGAGCACGAGGGAGCCCTTCATGTGGCCCTTCGCGCGCTCGAACTCGGCCTCGGTGAGCCCGCCCTCGGCCACGTCGGCGAGCTGGTCGCGGAGGATGGCGAGCACGTCGCGGGCCCGGGCCGGCGTGGCCCCGGCGTAGGCCGCGAACAGACCCGCCTCCACGTACATCGTGTGATAGCTGTAGACGGAGTAGGCGAGCCCTCGACGCTCCCGGACCTCCTGGAACAGCCGCGACGACATGCCGCCGCCGATCGCGCCGTTCACGATCCCGAACGCGAACCGGTCCGGGTCGCTGCGCGACACGCCGTTCGTGCCGATACAGAGGTGCGCCTGCTCGGTCTTGCGACGCCGGACGAGGGTTCTGCCCGAGGGCACCGGCGGGTGGCCGGCCTCCCGGAGGTTCCATCGGCTCGGACCCCCGGACCGGGTGGGCCCCGTCTCCATGTGCGAGGCGATGAGGTCGAGGAGCGCGTCGTGCTCGACGTTGCCCGCCGCGACCACGACGAGGTTGCCCGGCACGTAGTGGCGCCGGTAGAAGCGGCGAACCTGCACGCGGGTCGCCGACCGGATGCTCGCGGCCGTCCCGAGGATCGGTCGCCCGAGCGGGTGATCGGGCCAGAGCGTCTGGTTGAACAGGTCGTGGATCAGGTCGTCGGGGGTGTCCTCGTGCATGTTGATCTCCTCGAGGATCACCTGCCGCTCGGCGTCGAGATCGGCCTGCCGGATCACGGAGTGCTGGAGCATGTCGCACAGGTGGTCGACGGCCATCGGGAGGTCGCGGTCGCGCACCCGAGCGTAGAAGCACGTGTACTCCTTCGCCGTGAAGGCATTGACGTCCCCACCGACCGCGTCGAACGCCTCGGCGATGTCGCGGGCGGTCCGCGTCCTCGTACCCTTGAAGAGCAGGTGCTCGAGGAAGTGCGAGGAGCCGCTGATCTCCGGCGGCTCGTCCCTGGAGCCGGCCAGCACCCAGAAACCGAGCGCGACCGAGCGGACGCCGTTCATGCGCTCGGTGACGACCCGGAGCCCCGATTCGAACTCGGTCCGCCTGATCGGCATGTCCCCGAGCCTAGTGGGTCTGCTCGCCTCTGCGCTCGCGGTCCCGCTCGCGCGGGCGGCGGCCGCCGCGCCCCCGCTCGCCGTGTCCGCGGTCGCCATCCCGGCGCTCACGCCGCGGCGGCTCCACGACCTCCATGCCCTCGGGGACGGCCCACTCCTCGCCGATCGGCTTGAGGCTGATCTTGCCCATGGCGTCGATGTCCTGGATCTCGACCTCCAGGGTGTCTCCCTCCCTCAGCCCCGACTCCTCGACGCTCGACAGCCGCCGGCCGCGCCCGAGCTTGGAGATGTGCACGAGGCCGTCGCGTCCCGGCACGAGGTTCACGAATGCCCCGAACGTCGCGATCTTCACGACCCTGCCGGTGAACCGCTCCCCGACGGACAGGGGCCGGGGGTTCGCGATCTCCTCGATCATCTTGGCGGCCTGGTCGGCGCCGGCGCCCTCGCGCGAGCCGATGAACACCGTGCCGTCGTCTTGGATGTCGATGTCGGCTCCGGTCACCGCGATGATCTCGTTGATTCGCTTGCCCTTCGGACCGATGACCTCGCCGATCTTGTCGACCGGGATCTGGATCGTGAGGATCCTCGGCGCCTTCGGGTTGATCTCGTCCCGCGGGGCGGGGATGGTCCGGAGCATCGTGTCGAGGATGAACAGCCGGGCCTCCCGGGCCTGCCGGAGCGCCTGCGCGAGGGCCTCCGCCGGCAGCCCGGTGACCTTCATGTCGAGCTGGATCGCGGTCACGAAGTCCCGCGTGCCCGCGACCTTGAAGTCCATGTCGCCGAGCGCGTCCTCGGCCCCGAGGATGTCGGTGAGGGTGACGTACCGGTCGCCCTCCGCGATCAGACCCATCGCGATCCCGGCGACCGGGGCCTTGATCGGCACGCCGGCGTCCATGAGCGACAGGGTCGAGGCGCACACGCTCGCCATCGAGGTCGAGCCGTTGGACGAGAGCACGTCGC
>JAJPHY010000133.1 GCA_021325015.1 Actinomycetota bacterium
CTCACACTGGCCATCTCCTGGCTCGCGCCTTTGGCCGTCCCTGAACGCTGACCGGACTTACCGGATCGCTTCTACACGACCCGGTGCACGGATGGTGGAGCAATGAGGCGCACATGACGGCCACCAGCTCGTCCGGCAGGTCCTCACCGATCGCGCGGAGCGAGACGGCCGCCTGCAGCGGCTTCATCGACGAGCGGGCGAACACTCGACGACCGGGATCACCGGCGGCCGCGAGCAGCCGACCTTCCACGTCGCAGATCGCCACGTGGCCGAGGTGCACGGACTCCTCCAGCCCGGACCGGAACACCCGGGCGATCGGGACGCCGGCAATCACGGAGGAGAGCCTAGCCGGGGTGTTACCCGGTGTGGACGAGCGCGGGACCGCCGCCGTCCCACAGCCCGGACTCGGCCCGGTCCCAGATCGGAGACGGCTCCTCCTCGATCATGTCCGCGAACACCCGGACCACCTCGGGGTCGAACTGCTTCCCGGCGCCCTCCCGGATCTCCCCGATCGCCCGTTCGAGGGAGAGCGCCCGGCGGTACGGGCGGTCGCTCGTCATCGCGTCGAACGCGTCCACAACCGCGAAGATTCGGGCGGCGAGCGGAATGTCCGCACCCAGCAGGCCGTCGGGGTAGCCGGAGCCGTCGAACCGCTCGTGATGATGCCGGATGACCAGGACCGCATCGCCCAGGAAGTGGATCGGCGCCACGATCTGCGCACCGACCGCAGGATGGGTGCGCATGACCTCCCACTCCTCGGCCGAGAGCGGCCCGACCTTGCACAGGATGTGCTCCGGGATGCCCACCTTGCCGATGTCGTGGAGGAAGAACCCGTAGCCGAGCTCCGGACCGTCCGCCAGCTCGGGTGCGATCCGCTTGGCCAGCGCGACCCCGTACGCTTGGGTCCGGTCCAGATGCCCCCGGGTGGTCCGATCCTTGGCCTCGATCACCTGCGCGAGGCTCTTCATCGTGGCGATGTAGGTGTCCTGGAGGTTCCGCAGGACGCGCTCGAGCTCGGCGCTTCGCGAGCGCTCCAGCCGGTAGAGCTGGCCGAGCTCCCGGGCGAAGACCATGAGCTGCTCGTGGATCGCGGGAAGCTCGGCGTCGGCGGTATCCGCCGGGTGAGACTCCGTCACGCGGGCTCGGGTCTTCATCTTGGGGGCCGCACCATAGCGCACCGGGGAAGCCCAAGTGCCCGCTTAGCCTGTCGTCTTGCGAGCCCGCGGACCATCGGCTCGACGGCCCAAACCCTCCTCACCCGACCGGGCCGAGGACGCCCCACCCGCACCGTCGACGGATGTCCCCAAGCGGAGTACGGCAGGGCGCGGAGCTCCCGGGCGACCCGTTCGCCGAGGGCCCGGGTCGGCTGCTCAGGACAGGACTCGGGAGGGATCCTCCTTGTAGCGGCGCTTGAGCTCGTCCTGGAGGCGGTCGAGCACGGAGATGACCGCCGTCCGGCGCTCGGAGACCTCCCGCTCCTCGGCGGCGAGCAGGTCGACCGCCCGGCCGAGGCGATCGTCGTCGAGCGCCGTCGGGTCCGACAGCCCTGCGTCGGCAACCAGGCGCTCCACCCGGCGGCGGGCCAGGAGCATCTCCTCCTCGGGAACCCCGACCCGGACGGCCTCACCGCGGGCGGAGCCCTGGGGCTCACCCGCGAGGATGGTCGCAAGACGCTCGACGAGCGGGCTCTGATCACCGCCTCCCCGCCGCTCGATCTCGGCCTTCAGGATCTCGACCCGGCCCTGAACGAGGCGACGAAGCAGCGACAGGTACTCGCGCTCGGCCAGGCACTCGTCCCGTCGCTCTCGGAGCTCCGCGAGCGAGAGCTCGGCCAGACCGGCCGTGAACTCCGGCCTCAGGATGCGATCGATGCGGCGGTTGCCCCCGCCCTCAGCCACGCCGTCCTCCGATTCCCGGATACCGGTCGATTCTAGGGCGCCCGGGGCAACCCCGCCGGTCAGCACACGGCAAGGAGCAGACGATACGGGTCAACCGCCGGCCCGCCGCCGGGGTGGTACTCGAAATGGAGGTGGTTGACGTTCGTGTCGCCGGTCGAGCCCACGTAGCCGATGACCGTGCCGATCGACACGCCGCCCACGGCCCCGTAGCTCGACATGTGCGCGTAGTAGGTCCAGTCGCCGCCGGGCCCGTACACGATGACCGCGTTGCCGCCGAGCGCGTTCGGTGCGCGAACCGCCGTGCCGTTCTGGACGGACACGATCGGGGTTCCGTACGGGGCGATCATGTCGATCCCCTCGTGCACCCGGCCGCCCGGGCGCGGCCACCCGAAGGAGTCCACGAACGAGTTCGGACCGCGGACGGGGCAGACGGCGATGGGCGCGCCCATGTGCGGTGTCTGGCCGAGGACCCGCAGGAGCTGCTGCTCCTGCTTCAGCTTCTTCTCCAGCTCGCTCACCGTCTGCTGCACGGCCGCGGTATCGGCGGCGATCGCGCTCCGACTCGACGCGAGCTGCTGGGCGGCGTCCGCCTGCTGGATCCCGAGCGAGGCCAGGCGCTGCTCCTGGCGGCGAAGCTGCTCCTCCGTGACCTCGCGTTCGAGGACCAGATCGGAGTCGTTCTGCACGACGTTGCCGAGGAACTCCATCCGATCCGAGAACTCCGTGAACGTCTGGGAGGAGAGCAGGAGGTCGATCGTCGTGGCGGGCCCGGTCTCGAACGCGATGACGGCGCGCCGCTGCAGGCGCTGCTGAATTCGCTCGACCTGACTCCGAAGGGCGTCGATCTCGGCACGGGTGGCGGCGATCTGCTCCCGCGTCTGCGCGAGCCGCGAGACCGCTGCCTGCCAGGCAGCCGTGGCGGCGCTCAGCCTGACCTGCAGCTGGGCGAGCTCCTGCTTGGCGCGGTCGAGGTCTGACTTCGTGTCGGCGAGCGCGGGCCCTCCGGCGAGAAGACCGAGGACGAGAGCAAGCGCCAGCGCGCTCTCGATCCGACGTCTTGGAGCGGTCGTCGGGACCTCCTTGGGACGGACGTCGGCGCCGCTCGGCCGCCGGGAGGCTATCAAAGCCCCTGGATGGGGAGCAAGTTCACCCCGGGTGCACCGGGTGCCCCGGGTGCGCCGGCCGGGTCGGCCGGAGGGTCCCCGCCTGCCGTCGCTCGAGCGCCGATCAGGCGCCGGCCCGCATCGCCTCGATGAGGATGTCGGCCACCTCGGGCCGGCTGAACTCGACCGGCGGCCGCTTGCCGGCGCGCAGCATCTCCCTGACCTTGGTTCCGGACAGGATGACCCGGTGCTCGTCCCCGTGTGGGCAGGTCTTGGGAGAGCCCATTGCCTCACATTTCCGGCAGTAGAACGAGTGCTCGAACCGAAGCGGGGTGATCCCGAGCTCGCCGGGCTCGAACTCGTCGAAGATCTTCTGGGCGTCGTACGTGCCGTAGTAGCTGCCCACCCCGGCGTGGTCGCGCCCCACGATGAAGTGCGTGCACCCGTAGTTCTTGCGGGCGATCGCGTGCCAGATCGCCTCCTTGGGGCCCGCGTAGCGCATGGCCGCGGGGAAGACCGCGATCATCGCGCGGTCCTTCGGGTAGTACTCGGCGAACAGCGCCTCGTAGCAGCGCATCCGGACCTCGGCCGGCACGTCGTCGCCCTTGGTGGCCCCCACGAGTGGGTGCACCAGCAGCCCGTCCACGATCTCGAGCGCGCACTTTTGAATGTACTCGTGCGCCCGGTGGATCGGGTTGCGGGTCTGGAACCCGACCACGGTGCGCCACCCACGCCGCTCGAACTCGGCACGGGTCTCTGCCGGCGTGAGCCGGTACCTCGCGAACGTCCGGTGCTCGGGAAGTCGGAGCGCGCGCACGGTTCCGGCCAGGCAGAAGTCGCCGGCCTCGTGCAGGGCGCGGACCCCGGGATGGTCCAGGTCCTGCGTGCCGAACACCGCGAGCGCCTCCTTCTCGCGGTCCCTGCGGAAGACCTCCTCGACCTCGAGCACGGCGAGGGGCCGGTCGCTCTGCGCGCTCAGGAGGGTCACGGCGTCGGCCCCGCCGATCCGCTTCACCTCGTCCTGGTCGAGCGAGAGGGTGACCGGGATCGTCCAGGGAAGGCCGCTCGACAGATGCATCGACTCCAGGATCGAGTGGTAGTCGTGCTCGCGCACGAACCCCGTGAGCGGTGAGAGCGCTCCGACCGTGAGCATCTCCAGGTCCGAGAGCTCGCGCTCGCCGACCCTGATCTTGGGATGGTGCTCGGCCCGATCCGCGAGCTGCTCGGCCTCCCGGCCCGTCGCGAGCAAATTCACGAGGGTCCCGCCGTGGGGCGCGATGGTCTCCGCCATGGATCCGCCTTTCGAGGTGGACGAGGGTTTCGGGCCGACAGCATACCGGCCGGCCCGATCGCCTCCCCCGGGCTATACTCCGGGCGCCCGAGACGAGAGCGAGGCGGCCCCATGAAGACCCTGCTCGCCGACGACGAGGTCCGCCAGCTGAACCGGCGGTTCGAGACCGCTCACCCCCGCGAGATCCTCCGATGGGCCCTCGAGGACTCCGGGCTGGAGCGCATCGCGATCGCCTCCGCCTTCCAGGCCGAGGGGACGTGCGTCATGCACATGGCCTCGCAGATCCGCCCCGACGTCACGGTGCTGTTCCTCGAGACCGGGTTCCACTTCGCGGAAACTCTCGCCTTCAAGGAGCTGCTCACCGAGGAGCTCGGGCTGAACGTCGTCGACCTGGTCGGCGAGCACACGGTCGCCTCGCAGGAGGCGGCCTTCGGCCCGCGACTGTACGAACGCGACCCCACGCTCTGCTGCGAGATCAACAAGGTCCGCCCGATGTTCGCGGCCCTGCGCGGGCTCGACGCGTGGGTGACCGCGTTCCGGAGGGACTCCGCGCCCACGAGGGCGAACGCGCCGATCGTCGACCGGTACGAGCTCGAGCCGGGGCGCTTCATCGTCAAGGTGAACCCGGTCGCCACCTGGACCCGGCGCGACACGTGGGCCTATCTCAAGGCCAACGACCTGCCGCACAACCCGCTGTACGATCTCGGCTACGCCTCGATCGGGTGCGCGCCGTGCACGCGGATGCCGTTTCCCGGGGAGCCCGAGCGGGCCGGCCGGTGGGCCGGGTTCGCCAAGTGGGAGTGCGGGATCCAGACGCGAGAGTCCTCCGCGCAGGACGACATCGTCACGCTCGACCCGTAGCTCCGGCCCGAGCGTCGCGATGTGAGTGCCGGCCCGCCTCAGGCAACGACCCACAGCGCGTCGCGGGCGAGGCTCACCTCGAGCTCGGTTCGATCCTCCATGACGTCCCCATCAACCTGCACGGGGAACGGGCGCTCGGAGCCCACCCGCACCCGCGACACGTCGTGCCAGTAGTCGATATCCCGGCCCCTCACGTGCCGGGCCGAGCCGAAGAGCTGCCACGCGATGCGAAGCACGCTCCGCCTCGGCAGGCGTCGGGCCGAGAGGACGTCGAGACCCTCGTCGAGCGAGGCCTGTGGGGTGACCCGGACGCCCCGATCCTTGTAGTACGTGTAGGGATCGGTCCGCCCGATCATCACCGAGATCGAGGGCTGCGGCTCGCCGTCGTCGATCCGTACGGTCAGGTCGGGAGAGCGTCCCGCGTATCCGGCGAGCACCTCCCGGGCCACCGCCCGGAACGCCGCGCGGGAGAACTTCGCCTTGCTCGCCGGGAACTTGTGGTCCAGCCGCTTCATCGCGGCGGCGTCGACCCCGGCGCCGCAGTTCACCGCGAAGTACCGACCGTCGGCCCGTCCGAGGTCCAGCCGTCGGGCCCTTCCCTCAAGCGCCGCCGAGATCAGCACTCCCGCGGCCTCGACCGGGTCGAGGGGGAACTGGAGCGCTCGAGCCAGGATGTTGGTGGCGCCGCCCGGCAGCACCCCGAGCGCGGTCTCGGTGCCGGCGAGGCCGTTCACCGTCTCGTTGATCGTCCCGTCCCCGGAGAACACCACCACCAGATCGATCCCATCGGCGACGGCCTCCCGGGCCACCTCGGTGGCGTGCCCGCGGTTGGCGGTCTCGAGGACCTCGAGCTTGAAGTCCGCCGACAGGGCCTTCTCGATCACGGCGAGCGTGGGCCGGGAGACGGTCCGGGCCACCGGGTTCACGATGAGGAGCAGGCGCTGGAACCGCCGAACGGCGAGCATTCCCGCAGTATGGCAGCGGTGCAGGGGCGCCGCTCACCCGCCGGAGACCGGCGGAAGGAGCGCCACCTCCTCCCCCCGGGCGAGTCGCCGGTCGCCCGAGGCGCGCTCTCCGTCGACCACGACCGAACCGGCGGCCGCGACTCGGGCGAACCGGTCGCCGAACCGCGCCGCGAGGGCTGCGACCACGTCGTCGACCGTGTCGCCCTCCGCCTCCACCCTGGCGGCCCCGGCAAGGTCGCGGAGGGCGGCGAACAGGCGAACCGACACGGTGGGCATCGCTCACAGGGTACCGGGCGCGCCGGGGTGCCTGGTACCCTCGACCGGGTCGTGGCCGCCATCGTCCTGCTTACCGATCGCTCCCCCGCCGAGGCCCTCCCAGCGCTCGGGGACGCGATCGCCACGGCCCGCTCGACCTCCCACCTGGACCTCAAGCTGCTGCCGCTCTCGGTCGCGTTCGTTTCCGATGCGCTCGCGATCGGCGCGGAGGTTCTCCTCATCGACGCCGGCGAGAACCCGGGACAGGGCCACGCGGTCCTGCGGGCCCTCCACGAGCGAGGCCCCCGCACCCCGGTCGTGGTGGTGGTGGAACGCCCGGACCTCGAGCGCTTCCCCTGGGAGCAGGCGGCCGACGAGATCCTGTACCCGTCCGCGCCGGAGTCGGAGATCCGCGTCCGGCTCGCCATGCTCCGGCGCCGGGCAGGAAGCGCGCCGGGACAGACCATCCGTCTCGGACCGATGACGCTCGACGCGGACTCGTACCGGGTGACGGTGGCGGGGCGGGCGCTCGACCTCACGTACAAGGAGTTCGAGCTGCTCCGGTTCCTCGCCTCGAGGCCGGGCCGGGTGTTCACGCGCCCCGCGCTCCTGCGCGAGGTCTGGGGATACCAGTTCTACGGGGGCACCCGGACGGTCGACGTGCACATCCGCCGGCTCCGGGCCAAGCTCGGCCCCGAGCACGAGTCGCTGATCGAGACGGTCCGCGGCGTCGGGTACCGAGCCGCCGACCTCTGAGGTCCCCCGTGGCCGGAGCGACCCTGGCCCGCCGCTCGCTCGCGATTTCGTGCTCGCCCCCGTAGACTGCCCGGCGCCGATGACGGCCCGCACCCGGATCCGAAACGCCCGTCTGTGGTCGGCGGCGATCGGCCTCGCGCTCCTCGGGTCCGCCTGCACGTCGGTCCGGACGGCCGGCACGCCCTCGGCGCCGACGCCGGGCGGAACCGAGGCGTCCCCGGCGCCGAGCGCAACTCGGCTCATGCTGCGGGCGGCGCCGTTCCGCCTCCGGGCCCCCGTGCAGCGAGAGGTCGCGGTGTCGGACGGCTCGACCATCTACCTCGCCGGGGGGCTCGACGCCACGGGCTCGTCGGTCGCGGGCGTGTTCGCGTTGAACCCGCTGAGCGGCTCGCTCACGTATCTCGGTTCCCTGCCTCGACCGTTCCACGACGGCGCCGGCGCGCTGGTTGCCGGTCGGATCGTCGTGTTCGGCGGCGGCGCATCGACCACCACCGACCTCGTGCAGGCCTTCGATCCCGCGTCGGGCCGGGCCCGGGTGATCGGTCGCCTTCCGCGTCCCCTGTCCGATCTGGCCGCCGCCACCGTCAACGGCACCGCGTACCTGGTCGGCGGATGGGACGGCTCGACGGTGAGCGCGACGATCTACGCCACCACCGACGGCGTCCACTTCCGCGTGGCCGGGAAGCTGCCGATCGGCGTTCGGTACCCGGCGGTCGCGGCCCTCCCCTCCGGACTCCTGATCGCCGGCGGGGAGGACGCCGCCGGGCGCCCCGTGGGCGACGTCTGGCGCTTCGATCCGTCCACGGGCCAGACGTCGAAGGTCACCGACCTGCCCCAGCCGGTCGAGCAGGCCGCCGCGTTCGGGCTCGGGGCCGAGGTCTACGTGGTCGGCGGGCTCGACGCGAACGGTGAGCCCAGCGGCTCCACGTGGGCGATCGACCCGTCGACCGGCCGGACGGCGGCCCTGCCCCCGCTCCGGCGCCCGCTCGCCGACGCGGCGGTGGCGCTCACCCCGGGGCAGGCCTGGCTGATCGGCGGGTGGCGAGGGACCGCCGTTGCCGAGGTCGAGGAGGCCACCCTCGTGACGGCCACTCCTGCCGCCTCGAGCCTGATCTCGACGACCCCCACCGCGGGCGGCTCGGACCCGGCGTCCGTCCGGCCCTTCGCGGGCAAGCTGCTCATCGCCGACCGGGGCAACAACCGCCTGCTCGTCGTCGATGCGAAGGGCCGCGTGCTCTGGCGCTACCCGGACCCCTCGCTCCCCGCACCGCCGGTGCCGTTCTTCTTCCCCGACGACGCGTTCTGGGTGCACCGCGGACGCGCGATCCTCGTGAACGAGGAGGACAACGACGTGCTCGCCGAGATCGCCTACCCGAGCGGGCGGACGCTGTGGACCTACGGCCATCCGCGGGTTCCGGGCTCGGCGCCTGGCTACGTCCACCAGCCCGACGACCTGTATCCGTACCCCGGGGGCGGGATGGTCGTCGCCGACGCCTCGAACTGCCGGATCCTGTTCTTCGGCCCGGCCGGCCGGCCGGCCGGCCAGATCGGTCGGACGGGGAACTGCACGCCGGGACTGCCGGTCACGGTCGGGTACCCGAACGGCGACACCCCGCTGCCCGACGGACACCTGCTGGTCACCGAGCTCCACGCCGGCTCGATCAGCGAGATCACGAGGGCCGGCGATCCGCTGTGGACGGTTCGGATCCCGAGCCTGTCCGTGCCCTCGGATCCCCAGCGGCTCTCGGACGGCACCTACGTCGCCGCCGACTACGGATCGCCCGGCGCCGTGGTTCGGTTCACCAGCGGGGGGCGGGTCCTGTGGACCTTCCGGCCGACGTCGGGCCCTCGTGAGCTCGACCATCCGAGCCTCGCGGCTCCCCTGCCGAACGGGCTCGTGGCGGTGACCGACGACTTCAACGACCGGGTGGTGCTGCTCGACCCGGCGAGCGGCCGGATCGCCTGGCAGTACGGGCACACGAACGTGCCCGGCACCGCCCCGGGCTTCCTGAACACCCCGGACGGACTCGACCTGCTCCTTCCGGGCGGCAGAACGCCGCTGCACGTGGACTTCGCGAGCGCCAGGGTGCATCCCGGTCGCCCGTGAGGGCCGCCGCGGCCGGGCGCGCCCCGGCCGCGGCGGCCGCGACCACCGGCGCCCCCGCCGCCGACGTTACAGACAATTAACGAGCAGGAAACCACCTGGACCCGCGACCCTCCTAGGCTTGCTCGGCGTCCGTGACGGAAGGGGGAAGCGCGGTGGCCACGCCGAAGGACGTTCTCTCCATGGCCAAGGACGCGGGGGCGGTGATCGTCGACTTCCGCTTCTGCGACCTGCCAGGGCTCATGCAGCACTTCTCGGTCCCGATCGGCGAGCTCACCGAGGCCGGGTTCGAGGACGGCTACGGCTTCGACGGCTCGTCGATCCGTGGCTTCCAGGAGATCCAGGAGTCCGACATGCTCCTGCTCCCTGACCCGGACACCGCGTACCTGGATCCGTTCACGACGCATCCGACGCTGGTGCTCCACTGTTTCGTGAAGGACCCCGTGACCGGGGAGATGTACACGCGCGACCCGCGCTACATCGCGCGCAAGGCCGAGCTGTACCTGAAGCAGACCGGGATCGCCGACGTGTCCTACTGGGGGCCCGAGTGCGAGTTCTACATCTTCGACTCGGTCCGGATCGACCAGAACCAGCACGAGGGCTACTACCACATCGACGCCGTCGAGGGCGTGTGGAACTCCGGACGCGAGCGCGAGATCGACGGGCGGCCGAACCTCGGCTACAAGCCCCGGTACAAGGAGGGCTACTTCCCCCTGCCCCCCATGGACCACTTCCAGGACCTGCGCTCGGAGATGGTGCTGAACCTGCAGAAGGTCGGCATCCAGATCGAGGTCCACCACCACGAGGTCGGCACCGCCGGCCAGGCCGAGATCGACATGCGGTACTCGACGCTTCTTGCGACCGCCGACAACGTGATGAAGTACAAGTACGTCGTCAAGAACACGGCGCGGGCGCACGGCAAGACCGTCACGTTCATGCCCAAGCCGATCTTCATGGACAACGGCTCGGGCATGCACACGCACCAGAGCCTGTGGAAGGACGACGAGAACCTGTTCTGGGA
>JAJPHY010000153.1 GCA_021325015.1 Actinomycetota bacterium
ATACGCACTGGGCTCGCCTCCTTTGTGACCTTCACCAGCCACTTCGTGAGGTGAGCCTAGTGCCCTCCTTCCTCGGTTCCGCGGAACCTCCCTCGGGACGCATCCGCTGGGGGGGCACACCTTGACCGACCCGGCCGGCCCGGGGTCATAATCTCCTGTTCCGCGCTCCGCGGTGCGATCGGGAGCCGCCAATCGTGATCAGGTGGGGGACGGGGTCCAGGGGCGCCCTCGGCGTCACAGTCCGCGCACGCCTGTCAAGCGTATCCACTCGTCGGCCCTCATAGGAGGTCTGCATGCTGCCTGCCCGGTTCGAGTACCACCGGCCCGAGTCGCTGGAGGAGGCGCTCCAGATGCTCTCGACACTGGAGGAGCCGAAGGTCCTGGCGGGCGGCCAGAGCCTCATCCCGCTGATGAAGTTCCGCTTCGCCTCCCCCTCCAACCTGGTCGACATCAACCGGATCCCCGCCCTTGACCGCATCGCCGAGGAGAACGGTGTGCTCCGGATCGGTCCGCTCGTGCGCCATCACGACGTCGAGACCTCCGAGGTGGTCTCCGCCCGCTACCCCGTGCTCGCGGCCGCGGCACCGCAGATCGCCGACCCGATCGTGCGCAACCTCGGCACGGTGGCCGGCTCGATCGCGCACGCCGACCCCGCGGGCGACTGGGGCTCGGTCATGCTCGCGGTGGGCGCGAGCTTCGTGCTCCGAAGCGCCGCACGAGAGCGCGAGGTCGCGGCGAGCGAGTTCTTCCGGGACCTGTTCACCACCGCGATCGAGCCGAACGAGATGGTGACCGAGATCCGCGTGCCGGCACCGAGTGGGCGGGTCGGCGGAGCCTATCTCAAGCTCGAGCGCAAGGTCGGAGACTTCGCGACGGTCGCCGCCGCCGTGCACGTCCGCATGGACGACGGCCGCATCGGGCAGGCGGGGATCGCGCTCACCGGCGTCGGAACCACCAACATCAAGGCCTCCGACGCCGAGGCCTCTCTCGCCGGTGCCGAGCCCACCGAGGACGCCTTCGCCGAGGCGGCCCGCCTGGCGGCCGCGGCCGCCAACCCCGTCAGCGACGTCCGAGGGTCGGCGGAGTACAAGCGTCACATGGTCGAGGTCTACGTGAAGCGCGGCCTGGCCCGCGCCGTCGAATCCGCGCGCGCCGCCTGAGCCGCGGCCACGAGCACGAAGGGAGCGATCGGATGCGGGTCACGGTCACGATCAACGGGGTGGAGCGAACGGCCGACGTGGAGCCGCGGCTGCTCCTCGTGCATCTCATCCGAGAGGTGTTCGAGCTCACCGGCACGCACATCGGGTGCGACACGACGAGCTGCGGGGCCTGCACGGTGCTGCTCGACGGCATGCCGGTGAAGTCCTGCACGCTCTTCGGCGTCCAGGCGGACGGGCACGAGATCACCACGGTCGAGGGGCTCGTGCAAGGCGGCCAGCTCCACCCGATCCAGGCAGCGTTCAAGGAGGAGCACGGCCTGCAGTGCGGTTACTGCACACCGGGCATGATGCTGGTGGCTAAGGCGTTGCTCGAGAGGAACCCGACGCCCTCGGACGAGGAGGTCCGATGGGCGATCTCCGGCAACATCTGCCGGTGCACGGGGTACGTGAACATCGTGAAGGCGATCCAGGCCGCGGGGAACGCGATGGCCGCACCGACGGCGTCGGCCGCCGCGAGCGCATAGGAGGCTGGCATGGCGACACAGGCCGAGGAGATTCGAGGGATCGGACACCGCGTCCGGCGCAAGGAGGACGACCGCTTCATCCGCGGAAAGGGCAGCTACCTGGACGACTTCAAGCTGCCCGGCATGCTCCACATGGCGATCCTGCGCAGTCCCTACGCGCACGCGGCGATCAAGGGAATCGACACGTCGGCGGCCGCCGAGCTCCCGGGCGTGGTCGCCGTCGTGACCGGCGAGCTGATGGCGCAGCACAACCTCGCGTGGATGCCCACGCTCTCCTACGACACGCAGGCCGTGCTCGCGACCGACAAGGTCCGGTTCCAGGGGCAGGAGGTCGCGGCGGTGATCGCCGAGGACCCCTACATCGCAAAGGACGCCCTCGAGCTGATCGCGGTCGACTACGAGCCGCTGGACCCGGTGGTCACGCCGCAGCAGGCGCTCGAGCCCGGCGCGCCGGTCATCCGCACCGACAAACAGGATCAGAAGGACAACCACATCTACCACTGGGAGACGGGAGACAAGGACGCCACCGACAAGGCCTTCGCCGAGGCCGACGTGGTCGTGACGCTCGACACCCACTACCCGAGGTCCCACCCCTCGCCGCTCGAGACGTGCGGGTGCATCGCCGACGTCAACCCCGCCACCGGCCAGGCCACGATCTACATGACCTCGCAGGCGCCGCACGCGATCCGGACGGTGTTCGCGCTCGTGGCCGGCCTCCCCGAGGAGAACATCCGGATCATCTCCCCGGACATCGGCGGCGGGTTCGGCAACAAGGTGCCGGTCTACCCCGGCTACGTGGTCGCGACGGCGGCCTCGCTCCTGCTCGGCCGGCCGGTGAAGTGGGTCGAGGAGCGCACGGAGAACCTGATCTCGACGGGGTTCGCCCGCGACTTCCACATGCACGGCGAGCTGGCGCTCAAGAAGGACGGCACGATGCTCGGCCTGCGCGTCAACCTGCTGGCCGACGAGGGGGCGTTCCACGCCGACGCCCAACCCTCCAAGTTCAAGGTCGGGTTGTTCCACGTCGTCACGGGATCGTACGACCTCCCGGCGGCCCACATCTCGGCCGACGGCGCCTACACGAACAAGGCGCCCGGAGGGGTCGCCTACCGGTGCTCGTTCCGCGTGACCGAGGCCTCCTACATGATCGAGCGCCTCGTCCAGAACGCGGCGTATGAGCTCGGGATCGACCCCGCCGACCTTCGTCTCAAGAACTTCATCAGGAAGGAGCAGTTCCCGTACCGGTCGGCGACGGGGTTCGAGTACGACTCCGGCGACTACCACACGGCGATGAACCTGGCTCTCGACACGATCGGCTACCGCGAGCTCCGAGAGGAGCAGGAGAGGCTCCGCGCCGAAGGCAAGCTGATCGGGATCGGTCTCGCGAGCTTCACCGAGATCGTGGGGGCGGGTCCGCACAAGGACTACGACATCCTCGGCCTGAAGATGAACGACGGCGCCGAGCTCAGGATCCACCCGACCGGCAAGGCGATCCTCAAGATCAGCTCGAAGACCCAGGGCCAGGGGCACGAGACGACGTTCGCCCAGATCGTCGCCGAGGAGCTCGGCATCCAGCCCGAGGACATCAAGGTCGTGCACGGCGACACGGACAACACCCCGTACGGGCTCGGCACGTACGCCTCGCGTTCCACGCCGACGGTCGGTGCCGCGACCGCGCTCGTCGCGCGGAAGCTGCGGGACAAGGCGATGAAGCTCGCCGCGCACCTGCTCGAGGTTTCGGAGGAGGACGTCGAATTCTCCAGGGGGAAGTTCTCCGTCAAGGGCGCGCCGGACAAGGTCGTGAGCATCCAGGACTGCGCGTTCGCCGCGTACACGAACTTCCCCGATGGCATGGAGCCGGGCCTCGAGGGCGTCACGTACTACGACCCGCCCAACCTCACGTTCCCGTTCGGGACGTATGCCGTGATGGTGGAGGTCGACCCCGACACCGGCGAGTGGAAGGTGCGGAGGGTCGTCGCCGTCGACGACTGCGGGGTCCGCATCAACCCGATGATCGTTGAGGGGCAGATCCAGGGCGGCCTCACCGAGGGCTTCGCGATCGCCGCGATGGAGCAGATCACGTTCGACGAGAACGGCAACTGCATTGGGGCGAACTTCACCGACTACCTGATCCCCACGGCGTGGGAGACGCCGAGGTTCGAGCTCCTGGAGACGGTGACGCCCTCGCCCCACCACCCGATCGGCGCCAAAGGCGTGGGGGAGTCCGCCACCGTCGGTTCCCCGGCCGCGTACGTGAACGCGGTGATCGACGCCCTGTGGCCCCTTGGGGTCCGGAACATCGATATGCCGCTCACCTCAGCCAAGGTGTGGGAGGCCATCCAGCGGGCGAGGGGGGCGTAGCGTACAAGCGTGCGGCCCGACGTCCTCGAGCTCGCGTCCGACCTGTCCCGCCGCGGAGAGCCGTTCGTGCTCGCCACTGTGGTCTGGCGCCGGTCGCCCTCCTCGGGCAAGGAGGGCTCGACGGCCCTGATCACGCCGGACCGCCGCGTGCGTGGTTGGCTCGGGGGCGCCTGCGCGGAGCCCACCGTCATCCGGGAGGCACTGAGGGCGCTCGAGGAGGGCACGCCCCGGCTGCTGTTCCTCGGGGCCCCCGACGAGCTCGCCGAGCGCGGGCGGGCGGGCGTCGTCACCGTGCCGATCGCGTGCCAGAGCGAGGGAGCCCTGGAGGTGTACGTGGAACCCGTGCTGCCGCAGCCCCATCTCGTCGTGATCGGACGTTCGCCCGCCGTCGCGGCCCTCGCCTCCATGGGCTCGGCGCTGGGCTGGCGGACGGTGGTCGTCGACGACGGGGGCAGCCCCGGGGACTATCCGGCGGCCGGTCGCGTGGTGACCTCGCTCGATCTGAAGGCGGCGGGCGTCGGGGACCGGACGTGGATCGTCGTCGCCACCCAGGGCCACTACGACGAGGAGGCTCTGGAGCAAGCGCTGGCCACCCCCGCCCCGTACGTCGGGTTGGTCGCCTCGCGCAAGCGAGCTGAGGCGGTGCTCGGATACCTCCGGGACCGCGGGGTGCCACAGGAGGCGCTCGACCGGGTCCACGCGCCGGCCGGGCTCGACCTCGGCCGGGTTGCGCACGATGAGATCGCGGTCGCGGTCCTGGCCGAGCTCGTACGGGAGCGGGCGACCGGAGCCCTCGCCGGGGGTGTCGAGACGGCTCCGGCCCGTCACGAGGCTCTCGACCCCGTGTGCGGCATGACCGTGGATGTCGCGACCGCGCGGTACCGGGGCACGCACGCCGGCCGCACGTACTATTTCTGCTCGGCCGGGTGTCTGGCGCGGTTCGAGGAGGACCCGGCCCGGTTCTCAGCGGTGATGGGATGAGCGAGATCGCCGAGGTCCTGGCGGCCATCGAATCGCTCCACGAGCGGGGCGAGAAGATGGCGCTCGCCACGATCGTGTCGGTGCGCGGCTCCACCTACCGCCGCCCCGGAGCGAGGCTGCTCGTGCCCGAGACCGGCGATCTCGTCGGCAACATCAGCGGGGGGTGCCTCGAGGGCGACGTCGCCGACGTCGCCAAGGTGGTGATGGTCGACGGGCAGCCCCGGATCGCCTCGTTCGACCTCACGGCCGACGACGAGGCCGTCTGGGGATGGGGGCTCGGCTGCAACGGTGCGATCGACGTGTTCGTCGAGCCGGCCGACAAGGCGGCGGAGGTCGCCCGCGCCCTCCGGACGGCCCTGGAGGAGGAGCGCCCGATCTCGATGGTCACCGTCCTCGACTCCTCCGTCCCGGGGGTGGAGCAGGGCAGCCGGTTGCTGGTTCGGCCCGACGGCGGGACCGAGGGCGGGCTCGGCGAGGCCGGCGCGGACGCGGAGGCCGTGCGGATCGCCCGCGAGCTCCTGGAGCTCGAGCGCTCGGAGGTCCGCACCCTGCAGGTCGGCCCGGGCGAGGTACGGGTGTTCATCGAGGTGCTCGAGCCGCCGCTGCGACTTCTGGTCTGCGGAGCCGGGCACGACGTGATCCCGCTCGTTCGAACCGCGGCGCACCTCGGGTGGCGAGTGATCGTCGCCGACGAGCGCCCTGCCTTCCTGAACCACGAGCGGTTCCCCGGGGCCGCCGGCTTCGTTCACGTCCGGCGTCCGGATCAGATCACCGCGGAGGCGGGGGTGGACGATCGAACCTTCGTGGTGGTGATGACCCACCGCTACCTCACCGACAAGGAGTACATCCGCTCGTTGCTCTCCTCCCCCGCCCCGTACCTGGGTCTGCTCGGACCGCGCGCCCGCACCGAACGGCTCCTCCGCGAGCTGGCTGAGGAGGGCGTCCCGGCCAGCGAGGGGGACCGGGGCCGGATCCACGCCCCCGCCGGTCTCGACCTCGGAGGTGAGGGGCCCGAGGAGATCGCCGAGGCGATCGTGGCCGAGATCGTGGCCGTCCGGCGCGGCCGCCCGGCCGGATTCCTGAAGGACCGACAAGGCCCCATCCACGACCGGCCCGAGGCGGCCACGATGAGGAGCTGATCCGACCGTGCTGATCGAGAACCAGTTCGAAGTCCCCGAATCCATCGAGCGCGCGTGGGCGTACCTGCTCGACGTCGAGAAGGTCGCGCCGTGCGCGCCCGGCGCCGAGCTCACCGAGGTGGTCGACGATCACACCTGGAAGGGCAGGATCGTCATGAAGCTCGGTCCGGTCGGGCTCTCGTTCGCCGGCACCGTCTCGATGGAGGAGCGCGACGACGCCAACCACCGCGTGGTGCTGAAGGCCCAGGGGATGGAGCAGAAGGGCAAGGGCGCAGCGACCGCCACCGTGACCTCGTGGCTCGAGGAGCAGGGGCCCGCGACTCTGGTCAAGATGCAGGCCGACATCACGCTCACCGGCACCGTGGCCCAGCTCTCCCGCGGGCTCCTCCCCGACGTGTCGGCCAAGCTGACCCAGCAGTTCGCCGAGTGCCTTCGGGCGAGCATGATCGCCGAGGAGCAGGAGGCCCAGGCCCAGGCCCCCGTGGCGGCGAGCGCCGAGGGGGCGGCAGCGCAGGCCGGCGCCACGGCTCCCCCGCGGCCGGCGCAGCCGCGAGCCCAGGCGATCGGGGGCATCCGCCTCGGCCTGTGGGCGCTGCTCCGAGCGATCGGGAGATTCTTCAGCAGGATCTTCGGGGGCAAGCGGGCGAGCTGAGGTCGGCGGAACGCCCGGCCGGCGCGGAACGGCGGGCACGCTCCCTCAGACTCCGGCGCGGAACGGCGGGCACGCTCCCTCAGACTCCGTCCCGGGACGGTCCCTTGTGCTCCTGGATGGTGTTGCCGCCGTCGACGACGATCGAGCGGCCCGTGATGTAGCTCGCGCCCTCCGAGGCGAGGAAGGCGATCAGCTCCGCGACCTCCTCGGGAGTTCCCGGCCTGCCAACCGGCGTGTGCTCGCCCGCGACGAGCTCGTCGGGGAGGGAGGAGCCCGTGCGGATCCACCCCGGCGCGACCGAGTTGACGGTGATCCCGCGCCGGCCGAGCTCGAGGGCGAGGCCGCGGGTGAGTCCGTCGACCCCCGCCTTGGCGGCGCCGTAGCCGACGCTGCCGGCGATCGCGACGAACGGGCCGGTCGCGGAGGAGACGTTGACGATCCGCCCGTAGCCTCGCTCGAGCATGGTCGGGACCACGGCATGGGTAACGGCGGCCGTCGTATTCAGGTTCAGCGCGATCTCGCGGTGCCACTCGGACTGGCTGAGCTCGGCGAACGGCTTGGAGACGCCCTCGACCCCGACCTGCACCATCCCCGCGTTGTTGACGAGCACATCGATCGCTCCGAACCGGCGCAGCACCTCGGCCACCATCGCGTGCGCGGCGTCCCAGTCGGTCAGGTCGGCGACGTACCCGGCGGCCGCGTACCCAAGGGCCTGGAGCTCCGCGGCGCGCTCGTGGATGCGTTCGGTCGTCGACGCAACGGCCACCGAGGCACCCTCGCGCCCGAGCTGCCGGGCGGCGGCGAACCCGATTCCGGTCGGACTCCCGGCGCCGGTCACGAGGGCGACGCGCCCCTCGAACCGCCGTCCCGAGCTCACGGGCATCCCTCTCGCATCGGCCGGAGCATAGCCGGTGGCCGGCCCGGCGCCCGGCCCGTAGGCTCCCACCCGTCACGCTCGAGGAGGTCGAGACGGCACCGGACACGGGCTCGGGGAGGTCGGTGAGGTCCCAGGAGGCCGCCTCTGGTGCTCCGAGGGTCGCCGGCATCGTGCTCGCCGCCGGCACCTCGTCCAGGTTCGGCCGGACCAAGCAGGCCGTGGAGGTCGGGGGGAGACCGCTCGTCCAGCACGCCGTGGACGCGCTCGCCGGGGCGGGCGTGGACGAGCTCGTCGTGGTCCTCGGCCACGACGCCGAGACGGTGCGCGCGGTCCTCCGCCTGCCGCCGAACGGCCGCACGGTGCTGAACCCCGACTTCGCCCGGGGCCAGTCCACCTCGCTCGCCGCCGGCCTGCGGGCGGCGAGCCCCGCCTGCGTCGGAGCCGTCGTGCTCCTCGCCGATCAGCCGGGGATCACCGCCGAGCACGTCCGGATGCTCGTCGAGCGCTTCCTGGCCGAGCGCCCCCCGATCGCCCGCCTCCGTTTCCGGGACGGCCCCGGACCGGCCGTGCTCGGGGCGGAGGTGTGGCCCGAGGCCATGGAGCTCAGCGGCGACACCGGCGCCCGTGAGCTCATGGCCCGACACCGGGTGCTCGCGGTCGACGTGGACGAGCTCGTCCCGCCCGACGTCGACCGTCCCGAGGACCTTCCACCGCCCGCGTCTTGAGCGCGAGCCAGTCCGCGCGGGCGACGGCCGGGCTCGAGCGGCCGCACGGCCCAACGAGCCCGGACGCCGAAGCGCCCGGGCCCTTGATGGCCCGGGCGCGCGGCCTACAGCTAGGTCGGGAGGGGCTAGCCGTAGAAGATCACCGTGACCCAGAACTTCCCGGAGGCTCGCACGACGCCGACGGCGACGTGGGAGAACGCCTTGCGCAGGATGTTGGCTCGATGCGGGGCGCTGTGCATGAAGGCCGACTCCAGCCCCGGCAGGGTGGAGCCCACGCCGACGTTCTCGCCGCCCACCGACCAGTTGACCCCCTTCAGCCTGCTGGAGAGATCGGGCGTGTGGAACAGGTACCCGCGCTCGGCCATCTCGCGGCTGTGGCGCTTCGCGTATCTCGACAGCCGCAGGTTGAGGGCTAGACGAGACCGGTGGCGCTCCACGCGGTCGCGGTTGGTGAGGCCGACCATCTCCTGGCGCTGTCTGGCGGCGGCGCCGGCCGGCCTCGCGACCATCCCCTGGACGACCAGCGTGGCCGCCAGGAGGAACACGAGCGCGCCGACCCTCCGGCGGCCGATCGACGTGGCGATCATGCTGAGCCTCCCGACTCGGGGTCCCGGTGGTTCTTGCCCCGTCTCGGGGGGCTCGAATCCTTCGGCAGCTCGGCCGCCTGCCGCTTCCTTCGAAGCGGTGAGGCCCGGTGCTTTGCGTCCCGCCGTTCCCGGCGGTTTGCCTTTCTCGGGACCGACCCGTATGTCCGTACCGAAGTTCTATCGGCCGTTCGGGGGGGCGAACTTGAACCCGGGGAGGGATCTCGACCCGGCCCGGAGCGGGCGCCGGCGCCCTCCGGCCCCGGCCGCTCACGCCTCGGGCTTGTAGACCGCCTCGATCTCGAGCTCGATCTGCACCTTCTTGCTCACGAGCAGGCCGCCGGTCTCGATCACGACGTTCCACGTGATCCCCCAGTCCTCGCGGTCGATCTCGGTCCTCGCCGAGAACCCCGCGAGCTTGGTGCCCCACGGGCTGTCGTTCACGCCCAGGTACTCGACCTCCAGGGTCACCGGACGCGTCACGTCCTTGATCGTGAGATCGCCGTCGAGCTCGAAGGTGTTCGGTCCCGTAGGCCGAAGGGCCGTGCTGCGGAACGTGAGCTTCGGGTACTTCTCGACCTCCAGGAAGTCGGCGCTTCGAAGGTGCCGGTCACGGTCGGGGGTGTTGGAGTCGATGCTCGCCGCGTCGATCTCCACCTCCACCCACGACCGCTCGGGGACCTCGTCCACGTGGATCGTGCCGGCCACCTTGCCAAAGCGCCCGCGAACCTTGGTCAGCACGTGCCGCGCGACCCACTCCACGGTCGTGTGCTGCGGGTCCAGCTCCCAGATCCCCGGCGCCGGAAGCAGCGCCCCCTGAACCTCCCGAACCGCTTGCGACATCGTCCTTGCACCTCCCCCGGGCACCGCGTGCCCGCTCCAAACCTCGTCGGTGACCTGCACTTACGAATCAGTAGGGACTAACCAGAGATTAGGAGGCGTTATTCCGAGGAAGAGGCGCTGTCGCAGCGAGCACGGGAACGCGAGCACCGGAACACGTAGGATTCCGCCGATGACCGACGAGATGACCCCCTACTGCCATCATTTCCACCGGGCGGTCGTGGCGGTCACGCGTCGGTGGAGCCCCGAGATCATCCGGGCGATGCTGGCCGGGACGACCCGGTTCAGCGACCTCTCGTCGCGGATCCCCGGACTCTCGGACCGAGTGCTCTCCGAGCGCCTGAAGGACCTCGAGGCCGAGGGCATCGTGGTGAGAACGGTGCACCCCGACACGCCGGTGCGCGTCGAGTACACCCTGAGCGAGAAGGGGGCCGACCTGGCCAGCGCCGTGATCGCGATCGCCGCGTGGGCCGACCGCTGGATCACGCAGGAGGAGGCCGAGGCCTCCACCCGGTGAGGGTCGGGACGAGGCCCGCCCTCCGAGATCGGCTCAGCTCATCGCGGCGTCGGTGATCTCCAGGGCTCCGTCGATCACCTCGAAG
>JAJPHY010000030.1 GCA_021325015.1 Actinomycetota bacterium
GTATGATGCCCGCACGGAAACCCCGAGCCTGCAAGGAGTCCGCTCATGCCGACCTCGGCCGTCCTCGCCACCAGCTCCGGAGACGTCGCGCTGATCGTCCTCGCCGCTTTCTGGGGCCTGCTCGTCCTGTTCCTGTGCGTCGTGCTGCTGAACACCTTCCGCATGCTCGAGAGCACCAAGCTGCTGATCGACGGCGTCCGGGAGGAGACGGTCCCCCTGCTCACCGAGGTCCGGAACTCGGTGGTCAAGACCAACCGCGAGCTCGACCGCGTGGACGGCATGCTCGAGTCGGCTTCGGAGATCGTCAGGCGGGTCGAGAAGGTCTCCGGCCTGGTGGAGCAGGCGGCCTCGAGCCCGCTCGTCAAGGTGATCTCGTTCGGGGCCGGCGTGTCGAAGGCCGTCTCGAAGTTCCGCGGCAAGGACGGGGAGAAGAAGTGAGGAGGATCTTCTGGCTCGCGCTCGGCCTGGGCGCCGGAGCCGCCGGGGCGATCCTCACGGCGCGGTTCGCGCGCAAACAGATGCAGAAGGTCGCCCCGAGCTCGATCGCCCGTCGGGCGCAGGGCGGCCTGCTCGAGCTCGGCAAGCGGGTCTCGGAGTCGATCGCCGAGGGCAGGCGCGCGATGGAGGAGCGCCGGCGCGAGCTCACGGAGAAGCCGCCGGTAGACTAGCCGGGCCATGGAGGGCCGGCGGATCCGCGAGACGTTCCTGCGCTTCTTCGAGGAGCGCGGCCACCGCCGGGTGCCCTCCTCCAGCCTGATCCCGCCGCCCGAGTCCGGACTCCTGCTCACGAACGCCGGGATGAACCAGTTCATCCCCTACTTCCTCGGGCACGCGCCGGCGCCGTTCCCGCGGGCGACCAGCGTGCAGAAGTGCTTTCGGGCGGTCGACATCGACAACGTCGGGCACACGGCCCGCCACCTCACGATGTTCGAGATGCTCGGCAACTTCTCCTTCGGCGACTACTTCAAGCGCGAGTCGTGCGGCTGGGGCTTCGAGCTGGTCACCGAGGTGTTCGGGATCGACCCCGACCGGCTGTGGGTGACCGTGTTCGAGACCGACGAGGAGGCGGCCGAGATCTGGCAGGAGATCGGCGTCCCCGCCGATCGCATCGTCCGGCGCGGCAAGGAGGACAACTACTGGTGGACCCACGCCGCCGGCCCGGCCGGACCGTGCTCGGAGATCTACGTGGACCGCGGACCGAAGTACGGGCCCGAGGGCGGCCCGGCGGTCGACGAGGAGCGGTTCCTCGAGATCTGGAACCACGTGTTCATGCAGGAGGAGGTGGACGACCGGGCCAACGTCGTGGGCGAGCTGCCGGCCAAGAACATCGACACCGGCTCGAGCGTCGAGCGCCTGGCGGTCGTGCTCCAGGACGTCGAGAGCGTGTTCGAGACCGACCTGTTCCGCCCGCTCCTCGAGGTCGCGGAGTCGCTCTCGGGCCGGCGTCACGGCGAGGACCCCGGGGCGGACGTCTCGCTGAAGGTGATCGCCGAGCACGGCCGGGCGACGACCTTCCTGATCGCCGACGGCGTCCTGCCTTCGAACGAGGGGCGGGGCTACGTGCTCCGGCGGATGCTCCGCCGGGTGGTGAGCCACGCGCGCCGTCTGGGCATCGAACACGAGGTGATGCCCCGGCTCGTGCAGACGACCGTGGAGCAGTTCGGCGATGCCTACCCCGAGCTCGTGGAGAACCGCGCCTACGTCGAGCAGGTCGCCGCCTCCGAGGAGGAGCGGTTCGTGAGCACGCTCCGGCAGGGGATGACCCTGCTCGAGTCCGAGGTGGGGCGGGCGAGGTCGGCGGGCGTCCTGCCGGGCGACGTCGTGTTCAAGCTCCACGACACGTTCGGCTTCCCCCGCGAGCTCACCCGCGAGCTCGCCCTGGACGCCGGGCTCGAGCTCGACGAGGAGCGGTTCGACGCGCTCATGGCCGAGCAGCGCGAGCGGGCCAAGCGTGCCGCTAAGCGCGGACGGCTGGGAGAGGAGCTCGCCGAGGCCGCGGCCTCCTCCGGCCGGACCGAGTTCGTCGGCTACGAGAGGCTGGAGGCGGAGGGACGCCTGCTCGCCGTGCTGGCCGACGGGGGCCGGACGGAGGTGGCCGGCGAGGGCGAGGAGGTCCGGCTGATCCTCGACCGCTCCCCCTTCTACGCCGAGTCGGGCGGGCAGATCGGCGACCACGGGTACCTGCGCACGCCGGGCGGGCTGGTGCGCGTCGTCGACACGCAGTGGGGACCGGGCGAGGTGATCGTGCACAGCGGCGTGGTCCAGTCCGGCGAGGTGCGGGCCGGCGAGGAGGTCCACGCCGAGGTCGACGCCGTCAGGCGCGAGGCGACCGCCCGGGCGCACACGGCGACCCACGTCGTCCACTGGACGCTCAGGCACGTCCTCGGCGAGCACGCGCGCCAGGCCGGGTCGCTGGTCGCGCCGGGGCGGCTCCGGTTCGATTTCCCGCACCACTCGGCGGTCCCGCGGGATGTGCTCGAGCAGGCGGAGGAGATCGCGAACCGCCGCCTGGCCGAGGACGCGCCCGTCACGATCTACGAGACGACGTTCGAGGAGGCCAAGAACCAGGGCGCGATCGCGCTGTTCGGCGAGAAGTACGGCGACTTCGTGCGCGTGGTCGAGGTCGGGGACTACTCGATCGAGCTGTGCGGGGGCACCCACGTGGCCCGCACCGGCAACATCGCGATCGTCCGGATCCTCGGCGAGGCGAGCATCGGCGCGGGGATGCGGCGGGTCGAGGCGCTCGTCGGCCCCGACGCGCTGAAGGAGATCAACCTGGAGCGCGAGCTGCTGCACGCGATCGTGACGGCCCTCGGCGCCGGCGACCCGCAGACGGCGCCCGAGCGGGCCCGGCAGCTCGTCGAGCAGGTCAAGCGGCTCGAGAGCGAGCTCGGCAAGATCCGAAGGAGCGACCTCGCCGACCGGGCCGAGCGGATCGCCGCCGGCGCGGTCGAGGTCGCGGGCGTGCGGCTCGTGTCGGCCGCCGAGGACGGCGACGCCGAGGAGCTCCGCGAGCTCGCGACGGCGGCGGTCGCGCGCCTGGCCAACCGCGGCGACGCCGCGGTCGTCCTCGGCTCCGCGAGGGGTGGACGCGCGCTCCTCGTCGCCGCCTGCAGCTCGGGCCTGGCCGCGCGGGGCGTGACGGCACCGCGACTGCTCGAGCCCGCGGCCAAGGCGGTGGGCGGCGGCGCCGGGGGCAAGCCCACCCTCGGGACGGCCGGGGGCCCGAAGGGAGACATGGTGCCGGACGCCCTCGGGCTGACCCCCGCCCGCCTCGAGGAGCTCCTGACCGGCCACTAGTATGTCACAGACTAGTTCGAAGCCCGGGCGGGCGCTGGGACTGGACCTCGGCGAGGTCCGCATCGGCGTGGCGATCTCGGACCCGGAGCGGCGGCTCGCGGTTCCGCTCGGCACCGTGCGGGCGGGCGCACCGACCGACCTCAGGGCGGTCGCGGCGCTCGTGCGCGAGCACGGGGTGACCCTGGTGGTGGTCGGGTACCCGCTGCAGCTCTCGGGCGAGGCCGGCGCCAGGGCCCGGCAGGCCGAGGAGCTCGCCGGGGCGCTCCGGGCGGTCCTCGACGTGCCGGTCGTGCTCCACGACGAGCGGCTGTCGACCGCCGAGGCCGACCGGCGGCTCCGCGAGGCGGGCGCCGACGGGCGCCGGCGCCGCCGGGCGGTCGACCGGTCGGCGGCGACGGTGATCCTCCAGTCCTATCTCGACGCGCACCGGGACGGGTAACCGGGGCGGGGGACCGTCCGCGGCGGCCGAGACCCGCCGGACGGGTATGCTCGGTCCCCGGATGCTCGAGACGGCCCATTCCAGACCGGCCACCGAACCCCCGGGCCGCCACCGCCGCCCGGCGAGTCTGGGCCTGCGGATCGCGCTCGTCCTGTTCGTGATCGCGGCCGGCTTGGTCGTGGCCGGCGCCCGCTACTATGCGTGGTGTCGGGGGGCGTCGGGACCGCAGACGCCGATTCGGTTCACGGTCCCCGAGGGAGCCTCCGGCTCGCAGATCGCGAACGCGCTGCATCGGGCCGGGGTCCTGCGGTGCGGGATGGTCTCGGAGTGGCTGCTGCGCAGGAGCGGCGAGGCCGATCGCATCCAGGCGGGGACCTTCGACCTCACGACCAACATGACGCCGGAGGCGGCCTTCGCCGCGCTGTCGAAGGCGCCGCCGCCCGCGCCGACGGTGAACCTCACGATCCCGGAGGGCTACCGGCTGACCCAGATCGCGCAGCGCGTGTGGCTCGAGCTCGGCATCTCGCCGAAGGCCTTCCTGCGCGAGGCGAGCTCGGGGGGGTACTCGCTCCCGCCCTACCTGCCCGAGGGCAAGCCGCTCGAGGGTTTCCTGTTCCCGCAGACCTACCAGTTCCTCAAGCACGGCACGAGCGCGAAGGACGTGATCGAGCGGATGCTGGCGGAGTTCCGGACCGAGACGGCCTCGCTCCCCTGGCAGAACGCGAAGCGCCTGGGCGTGAGCCCGTACCAGGTCGTCACGATCGCCTCGATGATCGAGGAGGAGGCCAAGGTCGAGCGGGATCGACCGCTGATCTCCGCGGTGATCTACAACCGTTTGCGGCGCGGGATGCCGCTCGGCATCGACGCCACGGTCGGCTACATCGACCCCGACCCCTCGAACGGGCTGACGGCGTCGGATTTCCGCATTCGCAGCCCGTACAACACGCGCCTCCACCCCGGCCTGCCGCCGACCCCGATCTCGAGCCCGGGACTGCCCTCGCTTCGCGCCGCCCTCAGCCCGGCCCACGTCCCGTACCTGTATTACGTCCTCTGCGGCGCGGACGGGCACCACAAGTTCAGCGTGAGCTACCGGCAGTTCGAGCGGGACGTCGCCCGGTGCCTGGGGTGAGACGGGTCGGCGGCTCCACCAGGAAGGTCGGGGTGATCGGCTGGCCGGTCTCGCAGAGCCTGTCGCCGGTCATTCACAACGCGGCGTTCGAGGCGCTCGGCCTGGACTGGGTCTACCTGCCGCTCCCGGTGCCGCCGGGCGAGCTTCCGAGGGCGGTCGCCGGCCTGCCGGCTCTGGGCTTTGCCGGAGCGAACGTGACGATGCCCCACAAGACCGAGGCCGCGGAGCTGGTGGACGCGCTCTCCGAGGACGCCGCGAGGACGCGGGCGGTGAACACGATCGTCGTGCCTGGGGTCGGCGCCGAGCGCATCCCGCGTCCGGCTGGCGAGGACGCTCCGCCGTACCGCCTCGAGGGGCACAACACCGACGTCGCCGGGTTCGACCGGTTCCTCCGGCGGGACGCCGGGTTCGACCCGGCCGGCCGGTCGGCGCTCGTCTATGGAGCGGGCGGGGCCGCCCGCGCCTGCGCGCTGGCGCTCGCCCGCGGCGGGCTCTCCCGGCTCACCGTCGCCGCCCGCAGCCCCGAGCGGGCCTCGGGGATGCAAGAGGCCGTCGACGGGCTGGCGACCGAGGTGCGGGTCGTGCCGTTCTCCGGCGCGGGGGGCCTCCAGGTCGACCTGGTCGTGAACGCCACCCCGTCCGACTTCGCCGGCGAGGTCCCGCCGCTCCCGAAGCTCGGGCCCGAGGTGCTTGCCGTCGACCTCGTCTACCGATCGGGCGGCACGGGGTTCCTGTCCCTGGCCAAGGCGGGCGGGGCCGTCACCTTCGGGGGGCTCGGCATGCTGATCCACCAGGCCGCGCTGTCGTTCGAGCTGTGGACCGGGCAGGCGGCGCCGCTGTCGGTGATGTCCGCCGCGGCCATGGCCGAGCTCGCCGAGCCCGTCCGCTGAGCGCGCGCGAGCTCGCCGAGCCGGTCCGCTGAGCGCGCCGCCTGCAACGCTCGAACCTCGCTCAAGCGCGCGCTCGCCGTCCCCGATAGCTATGGGGGAGCGACTGGATGGAGGAGTTCTCCGCCCTCGCGGCACGGGTTGCGGCCAGCGTCGGCGAGCTGCGGGGCTGTCTGATCCTTTCCAGGGACGGCCTCGTTCTGGGGGCCTTTCCCGAAGGGGAGGAGGGCCTCGTCAAGCCCGCGTGGCTGCGCTTCGCCACGCTCGGCGAGCCCGACAAGGGGTTCGTCGAGTTCGGCGACGAGGTGTGGGGCTACGTCCGACGGGGTCCCTACGCGGCGTTCGCCGTAACCGGGACGGGAACCAGGCCGGGTCTGCTGATCGACCAGCTCGAGCAGGTGCTGCTCGCGGCCGAGGAGGCCAGGAGCCGCAGGGAGGCCCTGCGGCTGCCCGAGGTCCCGGCCGCGCCGAGCGGAAAGCCGCGCACCTCGCTCCATCCCGAGGTGCGCCCGCCGGCGCCGTTCGAGGCACCCCGCCAGCCGATCCCGGCCGAGGCGCCCGCCGCGGTCGAGATCCCTGTTGCCTCCCGCCCCGAGGGCGCCTCCGCGACGCCTCCGGGGCCTCCGGGCACCGGACGTCCACCCAGCGTCGCTCCCGCGCGCGGCCCCACGCCCCCCGTGGCCCGGCCCGGCTCGATCGCCCCGCCGGAGCCGGAGGTCCCCGCCGTCGCTCCCACCGAGGTTGCGCCGCAAGCGATTCGGCAAGCCACTCCGCACGCGGCGCCGACCTCGAGGCCGGCTCCGGCACCCGAGGGACCCGCGGGTTCCGAGCCCGCCGGCGCCCCGGGGGGCGCGTCCGCGCCCGACCCCTCGCCCTCCGCGCCCTCCGGGGAGGCCCCCCCGGCGCGCGAGGACGACACCGAGATCGACCGGGTGCTCCTCGCGCAAGAGTTCTCCCGGCTGCTTCAGGAGACGCGCGAGCGTGACGAAGAATGAAACGACCCCGGGACCGAAGGGCGTAGGTCGATGGTGATGGCCAAGCGCAGGCCGAAGCAGCTCGGGCAGATCCTGCTCGAGCAGGGACTGCTCACGCAGGAGCAGCTCGAGCGCGCCCTCGCCGAGCACCGGAACGCGCCCAAGTCGCTCGGGCGCGTGCTGATCGACCTCGGCTACATCCAGGAGCGCGACCTCGTCCGGGCGCTCGCCGAGCAGGTGGGGCTGGAGTTCGTGGACCTGTCCGAGTACCAGGTCGAGCCGACCGCCACGACGCTCCTGCCGGAGAGCCTGGCCCGCCGCTACCGCGCGATCCCCATCGGGGAGCGCGAGGGCAAGCTGCTGGTCGCGATGTCGGACCCCGCCAACGTGTACGCGCTGGACGACATCCGGGCCATCACCAACCGCGACGTCCAGCCCGTGGTGGCCACGGCGAGCGACGTCGAACAGGCCATCTCCAAGTACAGCGGCATGGGCGACCAGATCGAGGCCCTGTCGAGCGAGGCGGCGAGCGCCATCGAGGGCGAGGAGAGCGAGGCCGAGATCGAGGCGGCCCTGGAGGACGCCCCGATCGTCAAGCTCGTGAACGCGATCATGACCCAGGCGGTCGCCGACCGCGCCTCCGACGTGCACATCGAGCCGATGGAGCGGGACGTTCGCATCCGGTTCCGCGTCGACGGCGTGCTCCACGAGGTCATGCACTCGCCCAAGAACATCCAGAACGGGCTGATCAGCCGCCTGAAGGTCATGGCCGACCTGAACATCGCCGAGAAGCGGGTCCCGCAGGACGGGCGCATCGGGATGAAGGTCGGCGGACGCGTGCTCGACCTGCGCGTCGCGACGCTCCCGACCGTCTACGGCGAGAAGGTCGTGCTCCGGATCCTGGACAAGAGCCAGGCGCTCCTGCAGCTGTCGGACCTCGGGTTCCAGGAGGAGGCGTTCAAGCGGTACGAGGCCTCGTTCCGCAAGCCCTACGGCGCGATCCTGGTGACCGGGCCGACCGGCTCGGGCAAGTCGACCACGCTGTACGCGACGCTCAACATCCTGAACCAGCCCGACCGCAACCTGATCACGGTCGAGGACCCGGTCGAGTACCGGCTGGCGGGGATCAACCAGATCCAGGTGAACCCGAAGGCCGGCCTGACCTTCGCCTCGGCCCTGCGAACGATCCTGCGCGCCGACCCCGACGTCGTGCTGATCGGCGAGATCCGCGAC
>JAJPHY010000071.1 GCA_021325015.1 Actinomycetota bacterium
AATGTCCATGGATTACCAGGTTGCGGTGGAGGAAGGCGCTACCATGGTGCGGATCGGAACGGCCCTGTTCGGCGAACGGCCTTCGGCCTGAACTCAGGGAGGACCCATGCCAGGCGTGTGGAAGAAGACGCTGACCTACCTGGGGCTCGTCGAGGACGACGAGTTCGAGGAGCTCGACGAGGTGGCGGCCCAGCCCGGCCAGGCCACCGTCCGGAGCCTTCAGCGTCCGCAGGCCGTCCGGGACGTCTCCATTGAGCCGGAGGAGGAGGGAATCGTCCGGACCATCCCCTCGACGCGGGGAGCCGTGGCCTCGTCGATCCACAAGTCGGAGCCACGCAGGTTCAACGAGGCCCGCGAGGTGGCCGACCGCTTCAAGGCCGGCATCCCGGTGATCATGAACCTGCAGAGCACCGACGACACGATCGCGAGGCGCCTGGTCGACTTCGCCTCGGGCCTCGTCTACGGGCTGGACGGCAAGATCGAGATGGTCGCGAGCCGTGTCTACCTGCTGACGCCCGCGAACATGGAGGTGTCCGCGGAGGACCGCGAGCGCCTCGCCGGTGGCGGGTTCTACAACCAGTTCTGAACGGGCGGCCCGAGGCGTTCCACGCGATGATCGGCGCCGGGAACGCCCTCCTCCAGGTTCTCTGCGTCGTCCTTACCGTCGCGACGATCCTGCTGTTCGTTCGCGTGATCCTCTCCTGGGCGGAGCTGCTCGGGTTCCGGCGTCCCTACTCGGGACCGTTCCGCGCGATTCTCGATCTGCTCGACGACGTGACCGAGCCGGCGCTGCGTCCGCTTCGCGCGCTCATCCCGCCCATCCGCGCCGGCGGAATCGGGCTCGACCTCTCGATCCTGATCGCCTTCGTTATCCTTGCCGTCCTGCGCTCAGCGCTCCGGTGCTAGGTGGGGGGGTCCATGAGGAAGAAGAAGCAGGAGGCCGAAGCCGTCGGGTTCGGCACTGAGAGCCATCCGGCTCCGCGTCTCACGCCGATGGACGTGCAGCAGAAGGAGTTCCGCCTCGCCTTCCGTGGCTACAACGAGCGTGACGTCGACGCGTTCCTCGACCTCGTGACGGAGGAGCTGGCCGCCTACATCGAGGAGAACGAGCGCCTGCGCCGTCAGACCGGACTCGCTCCCGGCCCGCTCGCGCCCGCCCAGGCAACAGCTCACCCCCAAACGGCGTCGGCCGATCCGGCGGAGGCTCTGGCGCGCGCCGAGGCGCAGGCGCAGGAGATCCTGAGCCGAGCCCGCGAGCAGGCCGCGGCAATCGTTCGCGAGGCCGAGCTCAGGGCGGCGGCGACCGGCGACCGACGAAGCGCGATCGCGCCGTTCCTCAGCCGCGAGCGGGAGTTCCTGACGAGCCTCGGCCGCCTGGTCCAGGATCACGCCCAGGCCGTTCGCGAGATGGTCGAGCGGGCGAGGGGGCTGGACGTGCGGACGGCGTCCTCCGCAGCCCCGGCCCAGCCCGCGAGCGAGCGCCCTCCCGTGCGGGTGGAGCTGCCGGAGGCCGGACCCGTCGCCGAGGTACCGACCGCCGAGCCCGACCCGCCGGCGGCCGGGGGACCCCCGAGGTCCCTGCGCGAGCTGTTCTGGGGCGAGGACTGACCTGACGCGGTCCCGGTCCCGAGCCTCGCGGGTCGGTGCCCCGATCGGGCTCACACGCGGCGAAGCGTCACCACGACGGTGCGGCCGTCCACCCCGGCCTCCTCGCGGTGCCCATCCGCGACGACGCCCTCGTGGAGGGTGGTGGCGAGGGTCTCGCCCATCACGTAGGCGTGGTGGGCCCGCAGGGCCTCGGCGAGCTCGCCCGAGACCTCGAGCCCGAGCTCGATCCGGTCGGAGACCTCCAGGCCGGCTGACTTGCGCGCGTCCTGGACGACACGAACCAGCTCGCGCGCGAGACCCTCCAGGCGGAGCTCGTGCGTGAGCTCGAGCTCCAGCGCAACGGTGAGCCCGCCCTCCGAGGCCACGCCCCACCCTTCGGCGGTCTCCCGAACGAGGTCCACGTCCTCGGGCAGGAGCGTGACCGGGGCTCCAGGGACGAGCTCCTGGAGCGCGACCGCGCGCCCCTCGGCCAGCTCCTTTGCGATCGACCCGTCGTCCCGCGCGAGGACCTCGGCCACCACCTTGACGCGCTCGCCCAGCTTGGGGCCGAGCACCCGGAAGTTCGGCTTGGCCCGCCAGCGGCCGAGCTGCTCCACCGACTCGGCGAAGACCACCTGCTTGACGTTCAGCTCGTCGGCGACGAGCGGGAGCAGCGGGCCGAGCGCCTCGCGGTCCCCCGAGAAGTGGACGACCGCCTCGAGGAGCGGCTGGCGAACCTTGATCCTGGCGTCGCTGCGAACGCGCCGGCCGAGCTCCACGATCGCCCGGGCCGTCTCCATCGCGCCCTCCAGCGCTTCGTCCACGGCGGGCGGGTGCGGCTCCGGGTAGTCGGTGAGGTGCACGGAGTCGGGGGCACCGCCCCGGCCGGCGGCGAGGTTTCGCCAGAGCTCCTCGGCCACGAACGGCGTGAAGGGAGCCAGCAAGCGCGCGACCGTGACGAGGCACTCGTGCAGCGTGAGGAAGGCCGCCTCCGAGTCCGGACCGCCGCTCCCGTCCGGATCCCAGAAGCGACGCCGCGCGCGCCGTACGTACCAGTTCGACAGGTCATCGACGAACGCCTGGATGCCTCGCCCGGCGGCGGTGGCGTCGTAGGCCTCGAGGCCCGCGCGCGCCGCGCGAGCCGTACCCGCCAGCCGCGAGAGGATCCAGCGGTCGAGCAGCGGCCGCTCCGCGACGGGGACATCGTGCTCGTCGGGGTCGAACCCTCCCGCGTTCGCGTACGTGACGAAGAACGCGTAGACGTTCCAGAGCGTGAGGAGGAACTGGCGGACGACCTCGTCGAGGATCTGGCTCCCGACCCGCCGTGACGTCCAGGGGGAGCCACTCGTGAGCAGGTACCAGCGGAGCGCATCGGCCCCCTGTCGATCCAGGACCTCCCACGGATCGATCACGTTGCCGAGGCTCTTGGACATCTTTCGGCCCTGCGCGTCCACGATGTGCCCCAGGCAGACCACGTTCCGGTAGCAGGTGGAGTCGAAGTGCAGCACCGCCTCCGCCATCAGCGTGTAGAACCAGCCGCGGGTCTGGTCGATCGCCTCGGAGATGAAGTCGGCGGGGAAGCGCCGCTCGAACATCTCGATCCCGCGCCCGAGCTCCGGGTGATACCCCCACTGGGCGAACGGCATGGCGCCGGAGTCGTACCAGGTGTCGATCACCTCCGGGACCCGGCGCGCCTCGGCCCCGCACTCGGGGCAGGCGAAGGCCACCTCGTCGATCGCCGGACGATGCGGATCGATCCCGGTCACGTCGCGGCCGGCGCGGTCGGAGAGCTCGACCAGCGAGCCGATGGCAGTGTCGTGGCGGTTCGGGCATCGCCAGATCGGCAGGGGGGTGCCCCAGTAGCGCTCGCGGGAGAGCGCCCAGTCGACGTTGTTGCCGAGCCAGTCCCCGTACCGCCCGTGCTTGATGTGCTCCGGATACCAGTTGACCGTCTCGTTGACCTGCAGGAGCCGCTGCTTGACCGCCGTGGTTCGGATGTACCACGAGGTGCGTGCGTAGTAGAGGAGCGGGGTGTTGCACCGCCAGCAGAGCGGGTAGGTGTGCTCGATCGTCCCGGCCCGCAGCAGCAGCCCGCGCCGCCGCAGGTCCTCGGTGATCGGTGGGTCGGAATCCTTGAAGAACAGACCGCGGACGAACTCCGGCGCCTCCTCGGTGAACCGCCCCTCGCCGTCGATCGGCTTGAAGACCGGCCACCCCTCCCGGCGGCCGACCTCGAGGTCCTCGGCCCCGAACGCCGGTGCCATGTGGACCACCCCCGTGCCCTCCTCCAGCGAGACGAAGTCCGCTGCCGCCACTCGGTGAGCGCCCTCGACGTTGGGGTACAGGGGCTCGTAGCGCGCCCCGACGAGGTCGGCGCCGCGCACCTCACGGCGGACGCGGTCGCCGGGGAGCACGCGCTCGACGAGCGACGCCGCGAGGATCAACCGCCGGCCGTCGTGCTCGACCTCCGCGTAACGGGCCTGGGATGCGACGCCGATCCCGGTGTTGGAGATCAGCGTCCACGGCGTCGTGGTCCAGCCGAGCAGCGCCGCGCCGACGAGCGAGGGGTCGGCGGCCTCCGCGATCCGGAACAGGACGAACACGCTCGGGTCCTCGACCTGCGTGTAGCCGAGCGCGGTCTCGGCGTCGGACAGGGCCGTCCCGCACCTGGGGCAGTAGGAGGTCACCTTGTCGTCCTCGAACAGCAGCCCCCGCGCGTGCAATCGCTTGAGGGACCACCAGACGCTCTCGATGTACTCCGGGTCCATCGTTCGGTAGGCGTCCGAGGTGTCGATCCAGAAACCGATGCGCTCGGTGAGACGCTCCCAGTCGTCCACGTACCGCATCACCGACTCGCGGCAGCGACGGTTGAACTCCGCGATCCCGAACGCCTCGATGTCGCGCTTGGTCCTCGTGCCGATCTCCTTCTCGACCTCCAGCTCGACCGGCAGGCCGTGGCAGTCCCACCCTCCCTTGCGCGGCACGAAGAACCCGGTCATGGTCTTGAACCGCGGGAAGACGTCCTTGAACGTCCGCGACTCCGTGTGGTGAATGCCCGGCTTCCCGTTGGCCGTCGGGGGACCCTCGTAGAAGACCCACTCCGGCGCCCCACGGCGCAGCTCGAGGCTCCTGCGAAAGACGTCGGCCTCGCGCCAGAACTCCAGGATGCGTCGCTCGCGCTCCGGGAAGCTCACCTTGGGATCCACCGGCTCGAATCGCCGCATCCGGCTCTCGACCTCCTCTCCACACACGCGAAAGCGCCCCGTCCCTGCAGGGACGAGGCGCAGGCCCCGCGGTACCACCCCGCGTTGCCGGGGCCTCACGGTCCCCGGCCGCTCATCGGCTGCCGACACAGCCCCCCGCTGTCACGGGCGGGACCCGGCCGCGTCTACTGCGGGCGCGTGGGCCCGGTTCGGGCGGCGGCTCGGGGAGGATCTTCCCGGGGGGCCGGCCGCCGGGCTCCCACCGTCCCCGGCTCGCTCGCGGAGGCGATCCCCGGTACTCGTTCCCGTCATCGCCTGTAGCGCGTCATGCTACACCAACGATGGCGCTGGTCACGGTCCGAGTCCGGCCCGGGGCGGTCCGGACGGAGGTGCGGGTGGAGGGGCTCGACATCCGGGTGAGCGTGCGGGCGCCGGCCGAGGCGGGTCGCGCGACCGAGGAGGCCCGGCGGGCCCTCGCCGATGCGCTCGGAGTGCCGGCGTCCCGTGTGGTCCTGCGCCGCGGCGCGCGCTCGCGCGTAAAGCAGTTCGAGGTCCAGGACCTCGCCGCCGACGAGGTTCGGGTTCGCCTTCGGGCAACCTGAGACCCGTGGATTGTCGCGGCCATCGGCCCGTGTTAGCGTCCCTCGACCATGCCTGTGAAATCCCCGTACACGAAGAAGGAGCTGGACGAGCTGCGCAAGCGGCTGCTCGAGGAGAAGGCCCAGCTCGAGGAGCAGCTATCGACGATCGAAGAGGCAACCTTCGCCACGTCGCAGTCGGACCTCTCCGGCGAGGTGTCCTTCGACGACGAGAACGCCGACGCCGGCACCTTCACGTTCGAGCGCGAGCGCGACCTCTCGATCGAGAACAACGTGCGGGACCTCCTGGGGAAGATCGACCGGGCCCTGGCGCGGATGGACGACAACACCTACGGCATGTGCTCGCGGTGCGGCAGACCGATCGAGAAACCGCGGCTGAAGGCCCTGCCCTACGTCGACCCCTTCATCAAGGACGCTCAGGCCCAGGCCCGCCCGCGGTAGCGAGCCCGTCGTGACCCACGCCCGGCGCCTGGCCGTGCGCCTGTATGTGGTGGCGGCCCTGGCGTACGCGGCCGACCGCCTCACCAAGGTGTGGGCGGTGCACGCGCTCGCTCGGCGAGCGCCGATCGTGCTCATCCCGCACGTGCTCCAGCTCGACTACACGGCCAACTCCGGCGGCGCGTTCGGGATCGGTCGGAGCGCGCCGTGGCTCTTCGCCACGGCCACCCTCCTCGTCTCGATCGTGATCGTGGCCGTCTCCTCCCGGCTGTCCAGGACCTCGGTCGCCGTGGCGCTCGGTCTGGTCCTGGGTGGAGCGTTGGGGAACCTCACCGACCGCCTGGTGCGGGGCGACGGCTTCCTGAGCGGTCGGGTCGTGGACTTCATCGACGTGCACGTCTGGCCGGTGTTCAACCTCGCCGACAGCGCGATCGTCGTCGGCGCGCTGCTGCTCGCGCTCTCGAGCCTGGGCTCCGAGGGGTCCTGAGCGGTGCGCCGGGAGTTCAGGGCGGCCCCGGGTCGCCTGGACGCCCTGCTCGCAGAGCGCCTGGAGGTCGCGCGGGCGGAGGCCCAGCGGCTGATCGCGGCGGGACGGGTCCTCGTCGACGGCGTCCGCAGGCCAAAGTCGCACCGGCTCGACGGCGGCGAGCGGGTGTCGGTCGACCTCGAGGGCTGGGTGGAGCTCCCGGCCGAGGGCCCGCCGATCCCCGTGCTCCACCGGGACGCCCACCTGCTGGTCCTCAGCAAGCCGTCGGGGCTTCCCACCCACCCGACGGCCGGACGCCGCGGCGGCACCCTCGTCAACCGCCTCCTCGGGATGGGCGTGCCGCTCTCCTCGGTCGGGGACCCGCTCCGACCCGGGATCGTCCACCGACTCGACGCCGGCACCTCCGGGCTGATGGTCGTGGCCTGCGACGACCGGACGCACGAGGCACTCGCCACGATGTTCCGCCGGCACCTCGTCGACCGGCGATACCTCGCGCTGGTTCGGGGGCGGGTCGAGCACGACCGGTTCGCGGTGGAGGCTCCGCTCGTCCGAGCGGGCCCGCGGATCCGGGTGCGGGACGGGGCCGGGCGCCACGCCGAGACGCGGTTCGAGGTCCTCGAGCGGCTCGACCGGGCCTCCCTGCTCGAGGCGGCGCCCGCCACCGGCCGGACGCACCAGATCCGCGTCCACCTGTCCTCGGCGGGTCACCCGATCCTCGGGGACGCTCGCTACGGGGGCGGGGGCGACGACGCCCGCCGCCTCGGCCTCGTCCGGCCGTTCCTGCACTCGCACCGGATCGGCTTCGACCACCCGGTGACCGGCGAGCGGATCGAGCTCCGGGACCCCCTGCCCGACGACCTGGAGGAGGCGCTGCGGCGGGCTCGAGCCCGGGCCGACTAGTCCGTAGTGCCTACGTTGAAGCCGGACATCGGAACCTCCCACACCAGGGGAGAAGCCAAGGGCATGCTCCCCCCGTTGAGAAGCGACTCGACGGAAAGGAGAC
>JAJPHY010000144.1 GCA_021325015.1 Actinomycetota bacterium
CGCGTCACCCACGAGAGCTAGGGGGTCGCCGTGAACGGCGACGTCCGGCGCGAGTGGTTCGAGAAGGACTACTACCAGGTCCTGGGCGTGCCCAAGAACGCCTCGCAGGCCGAGATCAAGAAGGCCTATCGCAAGCTCGCGCAGCGCTATCACCCGGACGCGAACCCCGGCGACAAGGCCACGGAGGAGCGCTTCAAGGAGATCTCGGCCGCGTACGACGTCATCGGCGACGAGGACAAGCGCAAGCAGTACGACCAGGTGCGCGAGATGGCCTCCGCGGGCTTCGGCGCCGGGTTCCCCGGCGGGGTGCGCGGCGGCCGGGTCCGCTTCGAGGACCTCGGCGACTTCGCCGGATTCGGGGACCTCGGCGACCTGTTCAGCGTCTTCACCGGGCGCGGAGGGCGAGGCGCTCGCGTCGCCCGCGGGGCGGACCTCGAGACCGAGGTCCGGCTGTCCTTCGACGACGCGATGCGGGGGGCCACCGTTCCGGTCCGGGTGCAGGGCCCGGCTCCCTGCGCGACCTGCGGCGGCTCGGGGGCCGCGCCTGGGACGAGGCCGGTGCCGTGCCCCAGGTGCGGTGGCACGGGCTCGATCGCCGTGAACCAGGGGTTCTTCTCCATGACGCAGACCTGCCCACGGTGTCGTGGGTCGGGCCGCGTGGTCGAGCACCCCTGTGCGACCTGCGGCGGCTCGGGCAGCGTCCGGCGTCAGCGCAGCTTCCAGGTGCGAGTCCCCGCCGGCGTGAAGGACGGGGCGCGCATCAGGCTGGCCGGGAAGGGGGAGCCGGGGCCGGCCGGTGGGCAGCCGGGGGACCTCTACGTGGTCGTTCGGGTGGCCCCCCACAGGTTGTTCGGGCGCAAGGGGAACGACCTCACGCTCGAGCTGCCGATCACGTTCGCGGAGGCGGCCCTCGGCGCGAACGTTCCGGTGCCCACGCTCGACGGTCCGGTGACGCTCAAGATTCCCGCCGGCACGCAGTCGGGGCAGACGTTCCGCATTCGCGGCAAGGGAGCTCCGAGGAAGGGCGGACAGGGCGACCTGCTCGTGACCGTCCGGGTCGAGGTGCCCAGGCGCCTCTCGCGGGAGGAGAGGCGCCTGATCAAGCAGCTGCAGGAGGTCGAGGTGGGGTCCCCGCGCGAGCGCCTCGGGATCGAGACGTGAGGAGGACCAGGTGAAGGGGCAGAGCGGACGATCGGAGCGACCGGAGGATCGCGCCGTCTACATCATCAGCGTCGCGGCCGAGCTCGCGGGCGTGCACCCGCAGACGCTCCGCATCTACGAGCGCAAGGGCTTGCTCCGGCCCCAGCGCACGTCGGGGAACACCCGGCGCTACTCGGAGCGGGACATCGCGCGCCTGCAGATGATCCAGGAGCTGACGCAACGCGAGGGGGTGAACCTCGCCGGCGTGAAGCTGATCATGCAGATGCAAACCGAGCTCGAGGAGCTCCGCCGCCGCACGGCCGAGCTCGAGGCGGAGCTTCGTCGGGTCCGTCGCGGGCGGCCCGTTCCGCTCGGGCCGTCCTCCGCATCGTTCGACATCGTGCCGCTGCGGACGCTCGTCGCCCTGCCGTGGCAGCGCGGCGTGGTCTCGTCGTGACCGCGCTCCGGAGCGACGGAGGGCCGAATCCGCGGGGCATGACCGACCACGACTGGAGAACGAGATCGACATGGACCTGAACAGGCTGACGTTGAGATCGCAGGCCGCCCTCGAGGCGGCGAGGGAGCAGGCGGTGGCCAGGAGCCACCAGACGATCGAACCCGAGCACGTGCTCTTCGCGTTGCTCTCGGACCCCGAGGGGGTCATCTACCCGCTACTCCACCGGCTGGGGGTGTCGCCCCGGACGCTGCGCGATCAGGTGGACGCCGTGCTGGATCGGTTCCCGAAGGTCTACGCGCAGGGCGTCTCGGAGGTCCGGCTCTCGCCGGCCGCGGTCTCGATGCTGGATCGAGCCGCCGCACGCGCCCGGGAGCTCACCGACGAGTACGTGTCGACCGAGCACCTGTTCCTCGCGATGCTGGAGGGCGATGGCGGGGTCGCCCGGCTCCTCCGGGATGCCGGGCTCGAGCGTGATGCGGTCCTGGCCGCGCTCGCGGAGGTTCGCGGTCGCCAGCGGGTGACGGATCAGAATCCCGAGGAGAAGTACCAGGCGCTCGAACGGTACGGCCGCGACCTCACCGAGCTCGCCCGGCGCGGCAAGCTCGATCCGGTGATCGGGCGAGACGACGAGATCCGTCGGGTGATCCAGGTGCTCTCCCGTCGCACGAAGAACAACCCGGTGCTGATCGGCGAGCCGGGGGTCGGCAAGACCGCCATCGTGGAGGGCCTGGCCCAGCGGATCGTGGCCGGGGATGTCCCGGACTCGCTCAAGCACAAACGCGTGATCGCGCTCGACATCGGCGCGCTCGTCGCCGGGTCCAAGTACCGGGGCGAGTTCGAGGAGCGATTCAAGGCCGTGCTCAGGGAGATCGCCGACAGCGAGGGAGAGATCATCACGTGCATCGACGAGCTCCACACGGTCGTCGGCGCGGGAGCGGCCGAGGGCGCGGTCGACGCCGGCAACATGCTCAAGCCGATGCTCGCGCGAGGAGAGCTCAGGGCGATCGGCGCCACCACGCTGGACGAGTACCGAACCCACGTGGAGAAGGACCCGGCGCTCGAGCGCCGGTTCCAGCCGGTGCTGGTCGGCGAGCCGAGCGTTGAGGACACGATCGCCATCCTCCGAGGGCTGAAGGAGCGTTACGAGGTCCACCACGGAGTTCGGATCCAGGACTCCGCGCTCGTCGCCGCCGCCGTGCTGTCGAACCGCTACGTCACCGGTCGATTCCTGCCCGACAAGGCGATCGATCTGGTGGATGAGGCGGCCTCGCGGCTCCGGATCGAGATCGACTCGATGCCGGTCGAGATCGACGAGGTCGAGCGCCGCATGAAGCAGCTCGAGATCGAGCGGGCCGCCCTCAAGAAGGAGAGCGATGCCGCCTCGAAGGAACGGCTGGCCAGGATCGAGCAGGAACTCGCCGACCTGCAGGAGCAGGACGCGGCGATGAAGGGTCACTGGCAGCGCGAGAAGGAGCACATCGACCGGATCCGCCGGCTCGCGTCCGAGATCGAGTCGACCCGAGGCGAGGCCGAGCGGGCGGAGCGCGACGGGAACCTCGAGCGCGCGGCCGAGCTTCGGTACGGCACCCTGGTCGAGCTCACCCGCCAGATGGAGCAGGAGAACGCCGCGCTCGCCGAGGTGCAGCGCGACCGGAAGATGCTGAAGGAGGAGGTCGACGAGGAGGACGTGGCGGAGGTCGTCGCTGCCTGGACGGGCATCCCGGTGGCGCGTCTCATGGAAGGGGAGATGCAGAAGCTCCTCCGGCTCGAGGAGGCGCTCCACGAGCGTGTGGTCGGACAGGACCAGGCGGTCGAGGCGGTCTCCAACGCCATCCGACGAGCCCGGGCGGGCCTTGCCGACCCCAACCGGCCGATCGGGTCGTTCATCTTCCTCGGGCCGACCGGCGTCGGCAAGACCGAGCTCGCGCGGGCGCTCGCCGAGTTCCTCTTCGACGACGAGCGCGCCATGGTGCGGATCGATATGAGCGAGTACCAGGAGCGGCACACGGTCTCGCGGCTGATCGGCGCTCCGCCCGGCTACGTCGGGTACGAGGAGGGCGGCCAGCTCACCGAGGCGGTTCGCCGGCGGCCGTACTCGGTCGTCCTGCTGGATGAGATCGAGAAGGCGCACCAGGATGCGTTCAACGTGCTGCTCCAGCTCCTCGACGACGGGCGACTGACGGACGGACAGGGCCGCACGGTCGACTTCCGCAACACGATCGTGATCATGACCTCCAACCTGGGCTCGTACGTGTTCGCCGACCCGACCCTCGAGCCGGAGGAGCGCAAGGAGAAGGTGCTCGCCGAGGTTCGGGCGACGTTCCGGCCGGAGTTCGTGAACCGGGTCGACGAGATCGTCGTGTTCGACGCCCTCGGACCCGACGACATCGCGAAGATCGTCGACATCCAGGTGCGACTGCTCGAGCGGCGACTCGAGGCCCGCAAGCTGCGCATCCACCTGACTCCCGCGGCCCGCAGGTATCTCGCGGAGCGCGGGTACGAGCCGGCGTTTGGCGCTCGGCCCCTGAAGCGGGTGATCCAGCGCGAGGTCCAGGATGCGCTCGCGACCAGGATCCTGTCCGGGGAGGTCGGGGAGGGCGACACGGTGGAGGTCGATGCGGGCGGTGGCGGGCTCGAGTTCCGAGTCGCCGAGAGGGTCGGGTGAGCGCCCCGGCCCGGCCGGGGACGTCGATCGAGCGCGGTTGTTGCCGACCGCCGGACCCCACTAGGGTTGGGTCCATGACCGGCCCCCCGACGTCCGGTGGGGAAGCGCCTCGGCTCCTGCGGCGCAGTCGCAGCGACCGGGTGATCGCCGGCGTGTGCGGCGGGATCGGCGCGTATCTCGGTGTCGATCCCGTGCTGATCCGGATCGCCTTCGTCGTGCTCGCGCTCGCGGGTGGCGGGGGCTTCCTCCTCTATCTGATCGCGTGGATCGTGATGCCCGAGGAGCAGCCCGGTCAGCCGGTGAGCGGCGCCCGGCCCACGAGCGGGGAGTCGGCGAGGCTCATCTTCGGAGGTGCGCTCGTCGCGATCGGGGTCATCCTGCTCCTCGGGGTGTCGATCCCTCGGATCGGCAAGTACTTCTGGCCGCTCGCCCTGATCGCCCTGGGGGTCGCCGTGATCGTCCAGGCTTCCTCTCATCGATGAGCGACCTGCCGGCGCCACCCCCGCCTCCGTCCGCGCCGCCCGAGCGCTTCCCGGCGGGCAGGCTCGTGCTCGGATTGGTGATCGTCGCGATCGGGATCGGAGCGCTCCTTCAGGTGACCGACGTGACGACCCGGGCGTGGAGGGTCGTGCTGCCCGGAGCGCTGATCGCCGTCGGGTTGGGGCTCGTGGTGGCGGGGATGCGATCCGGGCGGAGCCAGGGCGGCCTCATCGTGCTCGGGCTCGTGCTCACGGTGATCCTCGCGATCGCCGCCGCGGTCGACATCCCCCTCGAAGGGGGCGTCGGCGACCGACTCGAGCGACCGGCCACCTTCGATCGGGTGCGCGCCGAGTACCACCTGGCGGTCGGCCAGCTCACGCTCGACCTCACTCGGCTCACGGGGTATGGACCCGTGCCGAGGCACGTCACGGCCCGCGTCGGCATCGGGCGGCTCGTGCTGGTCGTTCCGGCGGGGATCCTCGTGGACGTCCGGGGTCACGCCGGTGTGGGCGACGTGACGATCTTCGGACGAAGCGAGTCGGGCATCGACGTCGACAACGCCTCCAGGCCCCCCTCCGGCGCATCGGTGGTCCTCTCGCTCGATCTGTCGGTGGGTGTGGGCCAGGTGGAGGTTCGCCGTGGGTGACCGGGCCGCTGAGTCGCGGCGGAAGGGGCGGCCGTGAACCGCACCGCGGTCGCGTTCGGCGCCTTCTTCGTGCTCGCGGGGGTCGCCTTCCTGCTCGACCGGCTGGGCGTGTGGGACCTGCGGTCCCGGTACCTGCTCCCGGTCCTCTTGATCACCCTCGGAGTGGCGATCCTCCTCGGCGGGCGGCCGCGCGAGCGTTCGTGAGCCAGCTTGCTTCAGACCATCCGGTGGTGTTCCGATAGCCCCGTATGGCGGTTCTGCTGGTCATCCTGATCGTCCTCCTCGTCGTGGGCGGGGTGGCCCTCTCCTACTACGCCAAGCAGAAGCGGCGCCAGGAGCTGGCCTCCGTGGCCCGTCAGCTCGGCCTCGAGTACTCGGCGACGGACCCGCTGGGTTGCCTCGGGCTGCCGTTCGCCCTGCTCTCCCGCGGCGACGGCCGCGGAACCGAGAACGTGCTCTGGGGCACGTGGCAGTCCATGCCGGTAACCGAGTTCGACTACTGGTACTACGAGGAGTCGACCCACTCGAACGGGAACCGGAGCAAGACCTACTACCGCTTTTCGTGCGCGGTCTCGGAGATCGAGGCCTTCTGCTCGCACCTCACGATCGATCGGGAGAACCTCTTCACGAGGCTGGCCGACCACCTCGGACTCCGCGACATCGAGTTCGAATCCGAGGAGTTCAACCGCGCGTTCAACGTCAAGGGCAAGGATCGGAAGTTCGCCAACGACTTCATCGACGCCCGCATGATGCAGCATCTCCTCCAAGTGGACCGGGCGTTCCAGTTCGAGGTCTCGGGGAAGTGGTTGCTGTGCTTCAGCAAGCGCCGCAAGCCCCTGGATCTCATCCCCTTGCTCGGGACGCTGAAACAGTTCCGGGACCAGGTCCCGCGGGTCGTGTACGAGCTGTACGGGCCGGGCCGGCAGCCGGTAGGCTGATGCGACCGGCAGGAAAGGACCAGTCATGATCGCGCTCTGGATCGTCCTCGGCGTCGTGGTGGTCATCGCCCTGATGGCCGTGGTGTCCTACAACCGCTTCGTCTCGGGCCGCCAGCTCATCAACGACGCGTGGGCGAACATCGACACCGAGCTCCGGCGGCGGTACGACCTCATCCCGAACCTGGTCGAGACGGTCAAGGGCTACGCGGCCCACGAGCGCGAGGTGTTCGAGGAGGTCGCCCGGACCCGCTCGGCGGCTGCAGCGGCGACCGGCACGCCGGCGCAGCAGGCGGCCGCGGAGGGGCCGTTCGTCGCCGCCCTTCGCCAGCTCTTCGCCGTGGCCGAGAACTACCCGGAGCTGAAGGCCAACCAGAACTTCCTCGCGCTCCAACAGGAGCTCGCGAACACGGAGGATCGGCTGCAGACGGCCCGCCGCTTCTACAACGGCAACGTCCGCGACTTCAACCGGCGGGTCCAGTCCTTCCCGTCCAACATGATCGCCTCGATGTTCCACTTCAAGGAGGCGGAGTTCTTCGAGATCCCGGAGACGATCCGGGAGGCCGGGCCCCCGCAGGTGAGCTTCGCGCCCGGGACGCCGTCCGTGTCGTTCGGCCCCCCCGGATCGGCGCCAACAGGCACGCCACTCCTGCCCGCCCCGCCCGGCGAACCCACCCCGCCTCCCGAGGCCCCGCAGGGAGACCGCTGAGATGGGGGACCGGACGGGCCAGTCCTCGGCGCCGGCCCGTCCGGTCGCCGTTGTCTCCGCTCGTGGGGCCCAGTCGAATCGCCTAGGAGGCGCCGGCTGCCGCGGCCGTCTGCGGAACCTCAGTGGCCGGGAAGAAGCGCCTCATGACGAGGTCGAAGAAGAAGCCTCCGAAGAGTCCCCCTACGATCGGTGCGACCACGGTTACCACGAGTGACCAGCCGTGCCGGATCCCTGGGAAGGCGATCTTGCCAAACCCGTACAGCCACAGGAAGATCCTCGGTCCAAGGTCACGTGCGGGATTCAGCGAGGTCATCGTCTGTGGCGCGGTAACGAACACAAGCATCACGACCCCGAAGCCCAGCGCGATCGGGAAGAACCAGGGCGCGGGTGCGTTCACGCTCCGACGCTCGAGGAGCACTAGGATGAACACGACGAGCAGCGCCGTCGCGATCGCCTCGGTGAAGAAGCCGCGCCACACCGGCACCTCGGCCCACGCCTTCGGGCCCACGCCCACGATCCAGGGGTGTGGCGAGATCGGGATGAGCATCATCGCGAGCTTCTCGCTCCCCGCCCCGCCGATCGTGAGGTGGTTCGCGTCGGCGAACCGATGGAACGAGCTCGAAAACATCGTCATCAGGGCTGCCGCGCCGACGAAGGCACCGACGATCTGGGCGATGATGTACTGTGGCACCTTGCGCCAGGGGAACCGACCCGTCGCCGCGAGGGCGATGGTCACCGCGGGGTTGATGTGCGTCCCCGACATCGAAGCCGTCACGTAGACGGCCAGGGCGACCGCCAGTCCCCACGCCATGCCGGCACTGAACAGGTCGCCGACGCCGCCGAACAAGATGGCTTCGAAGATGATGCCGCATCCGAAAAAGATCAGGATGAAGTCGCCGATGGCCTCGCCCAGGTACCTGCCGACCCATCGTTCCTCTTGCATGCCTCACCTCCTTGGATCGGTGATGGAGCTCCGCGCGGCTTGCCACGCGGAGCTCCATCCGTGGGGGGGTCAAGGAACGAGCACCCCACGCCCGACGATCTTGCCGGCGGCCAGGTCCTCCATCGCCTTCCCGGCCTCCTCCATCGGGTACTGCACGGCGCGGATGGTCACCTTCCCCTGACGGTTCAGCTCCATCAGTTCCTGCAGCTCGGTGTAGCTGCCGACGATGCTGCCGATCACGTTCCTCTCCATCGCGATCATGTCCAGCGTCGTGGGGGCGACGACCCCGCCATATCCGATGACGATGTAGGTGCCGCCGCGCGCCTTCCGCAGAAACTCAAGTGCCTTGTCGGGTGTCCCGTGCTCGGCGACGAAGTCCAGAACCACGTCAGCGCCGCGCCCGTCCGTGATCCGGAGGATCTCCTTGACTCCGCCGTCGTCCCCCGCCAACACGGCCTCATCTGCCCCCAGCTCCTTCGCGAAGTCGAGCCGTTCCGGTCTCGCGTCGAGTGCGATCACCCGCGCCGTCGTCATCACCTTCAGGAGCTGCACGGCGAAATGCCCCAGGCCACCAACGCCAACCACAACGGCCCACGTGCCTGGATAGAGGTACGGCTGGGCCTTCTTGACCGCGTGGTAGGCGGTGATGCCAGCGTCTGCGAAGGGAGCAAGTGGCACAGGATCGGTTCCGGGGGCGAGCTTGATCACGGCCCTGGCGGAGGTCTTGAGGTACTCGGCAAACCCTCCGTCGGTCCCATCGAGGCCGGGGAAGATGCCGTTCTCGCAGGCCATGTCGTACCCGGTCCGGCAGGCTCGACACAACCCGCAGGTCATGAGCGGATGCAGGATCACAGGGTCGCCCTTCGCGAGGCCGGTTACCGCCGATCCGACCTCCTCGATCCAGCCGGCGTTCTCGTGGCCGAGGGTGTAGGGGAGGGCGGGGTTTCCGAGGGAGTCGCGCCATACCGCCTCGATCAGGTGCAGGTCCGTCCGGCACAGCCCAGCACCGCCGATCTTGACGATCACGTCGAATGGACCTGTGATCGTAGGCTCGGGCACCTTGTCCACCTGAATCGCTCCCGAGTACGGGAGCTCGTACTTATGCATACGCACAGCCTTCATCGCCGAACCTCCTTCCACTCGTTGCGCCTGCTGATTCCGGACGGGAGCAGAAGCGCACGGCCGTCGCTCGAGGTGCGCGAACGGCGTTGGGGAGGGCCTGCCCCCGGGATCCGCCGGACCTCTCGGACGGCCGCGCGGAGGGCGTCGTCGGGACGGGAAGACGTCCACCAGGCCATCTGCGAGACGACCTCGCTGATCTCGGCCCGTTCGTGCTCGAATCGACGGGCCGACAGGGAAACGCCAATCGCACCGACCACGCTCCTGTCGACGTCGAGCACCGGTGCCGCCACACAGCAGAAGCCCTCCTGGAACTCTTCCCGGTCGACGGCATAGCCGCGGCGGCGGATGTCGGCGAGCTCCTCCATGAACGCGAACCCGTCGGTGATGGTGGACGCGGTATACGGGGGGAGCCCCCAGAGTCCGAGGTACTCGAGCACTGCTGCCAGGTCGGCGTGAGCCAGGATGGCTTTGCCGATCGCGAGCGCGTGCGCCTGCCCTGCGAGCGTCGGTCGGATTCCATCGATGGTTGGAAGCCCGCGCTTCCCCACCACGTCGGCAACGATCATCTGCGTCCCATCGACGAGCGCAAGGTAGGAGCGCTGTCCCGTCCGGAGACTGAGTTCGCGCAGAGCCTCGCGGAAGCGCACGAGGTCAATCGCGGAGCGTCCGAGGTGTGGGCCTCGCAACGGGGGTGCTCCGTCCGCATCCGCCATTCGGACCAGGGGCGAAGGGGTGGGTTGCGACGGGCCGACATCGGACGTGTCTGTGTGCCGGTAGCGGCCGGTGGTAGGGTCACGCCAGGCGAATCCCTCCTGGCACAAACTGTTGAGGAGATACCTGGCGGTCCATGGGCTCTTGCAGAGAACCTCGGCCACCTCGTCCGCGCGAACCCCCTCCGGTCGCTCCTTCAGCAGGCTGAGCACGCGCAAGACGGCCCTAGCCGTGCTCAGACTCCGCCCCCGGCCTTCAGCGACCACTCCAGCTCCCTCACAGCCCTGGAACCAACGTGGCCCCACACCGCGAACTAGTCAAGAATGGCTCGTGCGTTTGCATTTCTTGCACACGCATACGCACCGCCCAGGGTCGAATGTCCCAGGTCATCCGGGCCTGTGGACACCCGCGGGCAGATCTGGGGGCGGGCCCACGACCGGCTCGCGCGCGACCGTGCCGATTTGCCACACTACTGGTCGTCGCTCGACCCGAGGAGGTCGTCGTGCTGGAGGGGTTCACCTGGTTCCGGCAGTCCGCGCTGCGCTTCCGGGGAGACGGGCTCACGGTGTTCATCGACCCGTGGGGAACCGCCGAGTCGGACGGACCGGCCGACGTCATCTTCATCACGCACGCGCACGCCGATCACTACCAGCCGGAGGAGATCGAGCGGCTGCGTACCCCCTCGACCCGGATCGTGGCGCCTCGCGATGTGGCCCGGGAGCTGTCCGGCGAGGTCACCCCGGTGGCGCCGGGAGACTCGGGCGAGGCGGGCGGGGTGAGGTACACGGCCGTGCCCGCCTACAACGTCGTCGAGCACCGGCTGGAGGCCCACCCGAAGGCCAACAACTGGGTCGGCTACGTGCTCGAGCTCGGTGGGACCACCTACTACCACTCAGGGGACACCGATCACGTTCCCGAGCTCGACGCCGTGCGCACGGACGTGGCGATGGTCTGTATCGGCGGCGACCCCTACACGATGGGACCGGAGGAGGCGGGAGGTCTCGTGAAGGCCATGACGCCGGACCTCGCCGTTCCGTTGCATTACGGGTTCGTCGTGGGCTCCCCGTCCTTCGCCGAGCGGTTCGCCCGCGAGGCGGCGCCGGTCGAGGTTCGGACGCTGGAACCGATCCACCCCTTCGAGCTCGAGTGAGGAAGGAGACGCGATGGATCTCGGATACGACAAGCCGCTGTACATCTTGGCGTTCGATCACCGGGGATCGTTCCAGAAGAAGTTCTTCGGAGTGACCGGCCGGCCCACCCCCGAGGAGGCCGCCCGGATCTCCGACGCCAAGACGGTGATCTTCGAGGGTCTGCTGCACGCGCTCGACGAGGGCGTCCCCCGTGAGGCGGCCGGTGCGCTCGTGGACGAGCAGTTCGGCGCCGACATCGCGCGCAAGGCGAAGGCCGACGGGCTGACGTTCGCGATGCCGGTCGAAAAGAGCGGGCAGGACGAGTTCGACTTCGAGTACGGGGAGGACTTCGGCGCGCACATCGAGGACTTCGACCCGAGCTTCGCGAAGGTGCTGGTGCGCTACAACCCCGGCGGCGACGCGGAGCTGAACGCACGCCAGACGGATCGTCTGCGGCGCCTGTCCGACTGGCTGCACCAGCGCGGCCGCAAGTTCCTGTTCGAGCTGCTCGTGCCGCCCGAGCCCTCCCAGCTCGAGGCGGTCGGCGGGGATGCGGCGACGTACGACACGGAGGTTCGGCCCGGGCTGATGAGGGACGCGATCGCCGAGCTGCAACAGGCGGGGGTCGAGCCCGACATCTGGAAGATCGAGGGGATCGACCGGCGGGAGGACTGCGAGGCCATTGCCGAGCAGACGCGCGCCGGAGGGCGGGACCGGGTCGCCTGCGTGGTGCTCGGCCGGGCGGCGCCGGACGAGCAGGTCGACCACTGGCTCCGGATGGGTCGTGGGGTCCCCGGCTACATCGGCTTCGCGATCGGGCGGTCGATCTGGTGGGATCCGCTGAAGGCCTACGTCGATGGGAAGGCCAAGCGCGACGACGCCGCCAAGCAGATCTCGGCCAACTACCGTCGGTTCATCGAGGTCTACGAGAAGGGCTAGAGGGGGGACGCCATGGCGGTGATCAAGACGATCGACGTGGTCGGGGTTTCGGAGCGCTCGTGGCACGACGCCGCACAGCAGGCGCTCGACGAGGCGGCCAAGACGATCCGGCACATTGAGGGGATGGACATCCTCGGAACCTCGGCCGTGATCGAGGACAACAAGATCAAGGAGTACCACACGCACGTCCAGCTCCGGTTCCGGCTCGAACGCAGCTAGTTGGGGTCGCGCCGGTCCCGGCGGCGGGACGGAGGGGGCTCCCCGCGCGGATAGACTGAAGCCGTCATGCCGGCCACGATCGTCATCGGGACCCAGTGGGGCGACGAGGGCAAGGGGAAGGCGGTCGACGAGCTGGCCTCGAGGATGGACTTCGTCGTCCGCTACCA
>JAJPHY010000156.1 GCA_021325015.1 Actinomycetota bacterium
CTCACACTGGCCATCTCCTGGCTCGCGCCTTTGGCCGTCCCTGAACGCTGACCGGACTTACCGGATCGCTTCTACACGACCCGGTGCACGGATGGTGGAGCAATGAGCGTTCGCCCCGACGGACGCGGCCCCGCCGACCTTCGTCCGGTGAAGGTCGAGACCGGCTACCAGGAGTGGGCGGAGGGGTCGGTGCTGCTCGAGATGGGCCGCACGCGCGTGCTGGTGGCGGCCTCGTACGAGGACCGGCCCCCGCGCTTCCTGCAGGGCACCGGGCGCGGCTGGGTCACCGCCGAGTACTCCATGCTGCCCCGCTCCACGATGGAGCGCACCCCGCGAGAGGTCGGCAAGGGGCGCCCGTCGGGGCGCACCCAGGAGATCCAGCGACTGGTGGGCCGCTCGCTCCGGGCGGTCACGGCGCTCGACCGGCTCGGGGAGTGCACGATCTGGATCGATTGCGACGTCCTGCAGGCCGATGCGGGCACGCGGACCGCCTCGATCACGGCCGGGTACATCGCGCTCGCGCTGGCCGTCCGGGCGCTCGGAGACCGCGGGGTGCTCCCCGGGGACGTCCTCACCGACTCGGTCGCGGCGGTGAGCGCCGGCATCGTGGGCGGGCGTCCCCTGCTCGATCTCTCCTACGAGGAGGACGCCGGCGCCGAGGTGGACTTCAACGTCGTGATGACCGGGTCCGGCAAGCTCGTCGAGCTCCAGGGGACGGCCGAGGGCGAGCCGTTCACCCGGCAGGAGCTCACGGCGCTCGTCGACCTCGCCGAGTCGGGAATTCGCCAGCTCACCGAGCTCCAGCGCCAGGTTCTGGGGGCGTGAGCTTCCCGAGCCCGCTCGCCATCGCCTCGCGCAACCCCGGCAAGCTCCGGGAGATCCTCGCGATCTGCGCCGACTGGCCGGTGACGTGGCTGACCGTGGAGACCCACGAGGGGCCCTGGCCGACGGTCGAGGAGCCTCACGACACCTACCTCGAGAACGCGCTCGCGAAGGCCCGCACGGTCGCCACGGCGCTCGGCGCGGCCGCGCTGGCCGACGACTCCGGGATCGAGGTTGACGCGCTCGGTGGTGGGCCGGGCCCGCGCTCGGCGCGGTACGCGGGGGAGGGAGCGACCGACCGGCAGAACCTCGAGACGTTGATCCGCGCGCTGGCCGGCGTGCCGGCCTCGGGCCGCACGGCCCGGTACCGGTGCGTGGCCGCGGTGGTCTGGCCCGACGGGCGCGAGGTGTGGGCCGAGGGGCACTGCGAGGGCACGCTGCTCGCGCGCCCGCGGGGGACGGGCGGCTTCGGGTACGACCCGATCTTCGTTCCCGCCGGGTGGGAGCGGACGATGGCGGAGCTCGCCCCCGAGGAGAAGGATCGGATCAGCCATCGCGGCCGGGCGCTCCGCCACCTCCGGGAGCTGCTCGAGCGCGAGCCGTAGGCGGAGCCCGCCGCCCGGATCTCGCCGGCTCCTCAAGCGCCGAGCCCGGGCCGCCGAGGGTTCCAGGGAGATGTCGTCCACGCCCGACCCCGAGACGCCCGTCGGATCCCGCGAGGACCGTTCATCTCCCGCCGCCCGGCGGCTGTTCCATCGCTTCGAGACCTTCGCCGCGCAGCACTCGCCGGCGACAGCTCTTGCCGTGGGGGTGGCGCTCGTCGCCGTCATCTGGGGGGCCGATGTCCTCACCGGACCCCGCCTGGCACCGTCGATCTTCTATCTGATCCCGGTCGGCCTCGTGACGTGGAGGCTGGGGCGGGGGATGGGGGTGACGATCGCCGTCGTTTCCTCGCTGGCGTGGATCGGCGCCGAGCTGATCGGCCACGTCTACCCGCTCGCGAGCCCGATCGCCTTCTGGAACACGGTCGCTCGGTTCGGCGTGCTCGTGGTCGTGGTGGTCCTGCTCGACACCGTTCACGACAGCCTCGAGCGGGAGCGCGACCTCGCGGCGCACGAGGCCGCCGCCGCCGAGCACCTGCGCGAGATCAACGACCTGAAGGACACCCTCCTTCACGCCGTCTCGCACGACCTGAAGGGCCCGATCACCGCGATCCTGGGTTCCGCCCAAAGCCTCGCCCGCCGGCGCCAGCTCCGGCTCACGGGCGAGGAGGAGGACGCGCTCATCGACGGCATCGTCGCGAGCGGGATCAAGCTCAATGGTCTCGTCGACGACTTGCTCGACTTCGAACGGCTCGATCGCGGGGTGATCGAGCCGGTGCGCGCGCCGACCGACCTCGGCGCCATGGCCCGCAGGCTCGTCGCGGAGGCCGACTACCTCGCGCAGCACCCGGCGCGGGTGATCGCCGCGCCGATCGAGGTCTCGGTCGACGCGGCGAAGGTCGAGCGAATCCTGGAGAACCTGTTGCGGAACGCGGCCCGGCACACGCCGCCGGGCACGCCTGTGGTCATTCGCGTCGAGCAGCGCGAGAGCGGCGTGCTCCTGTCGGTCGAGGACGAGGGCCCGGGGATTCCCGACGAGCTGAAGGACGTGGTCTTCCAGCCGTTCCGTCAGGGAAGGACGGCCCGCGCGTCGCAGTCCGGCGCGGGGATCGGGCTCTCGCTCGTGGCGAAGTTCGCTGGCCTCCACGCCGGCAGCGCCTGGGTTGAGGACCGTCCGGGCGGCGGGACCACATTTCGCGTGTACCTGCCCGGCGACGTCCGGCCGGTCCCGCCCACGCCGGAGCGGGCCGAGGCGGCCTCGCCGACGCCGGGGGTGGAGCCTCGGGGGCCCCACCCCTCACCCGTTGTCCGCTAGGCCACCCGGGACTCCGAACCCGTCCGGTCGGCGCCGGCCGTTGTCGCGCGTGCAGCACGTCCCTGCGCTCCTACCCGGTCGAGGGGGCGAGCTCGGTTCGGATGCGCCGACTTCTCACCGCAGCTCTTCCCGAACCACGGTCCCTGGTCAAACGCGGGAACCGGTGGTATAGGTGGATGCGAAGGAAGTATCGCGTCGCGATATTACACCGGAACGCAATGGAGCGTTCCGACCGGGTCCATGGAGGGAGGTGAACGCCATGGACGACACCGGTCCGAAGGTGCGGCCTCGCTTCAGCCGCGGGCAGGAGCGCGAGGGCGACACGCCCGACAAGCACGTCGGCCCCCGATTCAGCCGCGGGATGGAGCAGACGGGCGAGACCCCCGAGAAGGTGATCGAGGGGGAGTTCGCCGTGGGCCAGGAACGGCGGTCGCATCACCCTGAGCGCGAGCTGCACGGCCGCTACAGCCGAGGGCTCGAGCGCGGGAGCTGATCGGCTCGAAGTGCGATACGGTTCGGCCCTCGTCACCGTCGCAAGGAGAGGATGATGAGCGGTCGAGCTCGAAGGATTGTCGCCGCGCTCGCCGGCGCGGCGCTGTTCGGCGGGGGAGCGCTGACCGCGACCCTGCTCGGCGAGGCCGCGCGGGCGTCCGGCACGCCGACCGGCGACGCCGGGGTCCTCCCGGGTTTCTCGAAGGTCGTCTTTCTCTCGCATCTCAACGACCCGAAGACCACCCCGGGGTTCCCCGGCGACCCGGCGTTCGTGACGTCGGTCGCGTTCACCGTGCCGCAGGACGGCTACTACCTCCAGTACGTGAAAGAGGGCGAGCACACCGGGACGCACTGGGGCGCGCCCTGTCACTTCCACGTCGGGGCCGCGTGCGCGGGCCAGCTCGACCCCTCCGATCTGATCCTGCCGGCGGTGGTGATCGACATCCGGTCCCAGGTGGCGAAGGACGTCGACTACCAGGCGACCGTCGCCGACCTCAAGGCCTGGGAGGCGCGGTACGGCCCGATGCCGAAGGACGCGGCCGTCATCCTCCTCACCGGATGCTCGAGGTGGTGGGCCGACGGGCACACGCCGGGCACGCCGAACTACTACAACTGCGGAACCGGGAAGCGCGGGTTCCACCAGCCGGGGTTCTCGCTCCGGGCCGTGAAGTGGTTGATCCGCCAGGGCGTGCTGGGCGAGCGCGGCGCGCTCGGGACCGACACGTTCGGCCCCGACCCGGGAACCGACGAGCGGTTCCGCGAGAGCTCGCTCGTGTTCCACCGGCATCGGATCGATCTCGAGAACCTCGCGCACGTGGCCGCGCTGCCGCCCTCGGGCGCGTGGATCGTGGTCGGCGGACCGCGCAACTCGCACGGCTCGGGATCCCCGGCGACGATCTACGGCCTGATCCCCTGAGCCGATCCGGGCGATTCCCGAGCGGCGGAGGGGCTCGGTCCGCGAGCGGCGGCGGGGGCTTCCCGCCCGCGCGCGGCCGAGGCATGCTGAGCGCATGGCGCGCCTGGCCGAGTACCGGTTCGGACGCCTCGTGGTCGACGGATCCGAGGAGCGTCGCGACGTCATCGTGCTCCCCGACGGCGTGATCCGGAACTGGTGGCGACGGGACGGACACTCCCTGGTGCTGGCCGACCTCGAGGAGGTCCTCGAGCGGCTGCCGGAGCGCCTGGTGATCGGAACCGGCGCGGCCGGGCGCATGCGACCGGACCCGCGGACCGTGCAGGAGCTCCGGGCTCGGGGGATCGAGGTCGAGGTGCTCCCGACCGAAGAGGCGGTTCGCCGCTACGGAGAGCTCGATCCGGCGCGGACCGCCGCCGCCCTGCACCTCACCTGCTGAGTCACGGAGACGCGTCCGACGGCTCGTCCTCGGCGACGACGAGGATGCCGCTCGGCGCGGACAGGGCCGGGATCGTGCGGCGCGCCGCCTCATCGACGTGGATCCGCGGCGGGTCGGGCGGCTCGGCCTCGTGGTAGGTGCCGGGGCCGTAGAAGCGCCCGTACCGGACGACCACCCCTCCGAACTCGAGGACCGCGCGCTCCAGGTCGGCCGCGGCCTCCCCGCCCTCTCCCGGAAGATCCCAGGCGACGCTCTGGGCGACGAACCGTCCGACCTCCGCCGCCTCGGCCGCGTCGAGGAGGTTCCGCGTGCCCTCGCGGCGGATCCGGTTGTTGGCGGCGGCGAGCTCGGGAACGCGCCGGGCGTCGTCGGGAAGGTCGGTGAGCTCGTGCAGGATCGCGTCGGGGCGGGCGCGGACGATCGCCTCACGGAGCGAGTCGCGATCGAACACGTCGCACACCACCGGGTCGGCGCCGAGCTCGCGCAGAGGGCCGGCCTTGTCGGGGGACCGGGTCATCCCGGTTACCTGATGGCCCTCGGCGACAAGGAGGGGGACGAGCCGAGAGCCGATGACGCCGGTCGCCCCGGCGAGGAAGATCCGCACGAGCCAGGATGGTAGCGGGTCGCCGTCGATGGCCACTCCAGTCCTGAGGAACCGTGCGAGGCCTCGTGCGAGAGGGGGGACTCGAACCCCCACGCCCTTGCGGGCACCGGATCCTAAGTCCGGCGCGTCTCCCGGTTCCGCCACTCTCGCCCGATGCACGCGTGCCGGTCGGCCGCAGTGTAGCCTCGGATGCCGAGGCCGGACCTCGAAAGGGATCTGCGGGGCCGCCGGGTCGCTCCGGCCCGTTCACCGTTGTGTCGTTTCTGTGCGAACGCCGGCCCAACCCCTCCCCGGTTCGCCGCGCACGTGTCAGCATCCGCGCGATGCTCGCCAGCCTCACCCGCCGCATCACGGAGGCCGGCTTCCTCCTCGGCGCGATCGGCGGTCTCGCGCTGGCGTGGGGTGCCTGGTCCTTCCTTCGCGCACGCGACCCCGCGCCCGATCGGATCCGCGAGAGGCGGGCGACGCTCGCCGGCGGAGTCCTCATGGCTGTTGGGTTCCTTCTCGCCCTGGCCGGGATGCTGACGGCGGGAAGGTGAGACGACCCCGCGTCCTCCGATCGCCCGTGCAGCCGGCGGCGGAACGGGCGAGGACGAGGCCGGCCGGGGCTACATGCCGAGCGCGGCGCGTGCCTTCGCGTTGTCGTTTGTCACGATCACGCCGCGGTTGTTCGTGGCGATGTACGCGGCCACCACGTTGACCCCGGCGTCGGCGACCGCCCTCGCTGTGCGCCCGAGCGCGCCCGGCGTGTTCGCGTCCGCCGACATGTCGGCCACGATGGCGTCGGACTGGCTCTCCACGCCGATTCCGGCCGCCTCGAGCGCTCGAACGGCCGCCGGCCCGTCCTCGACGAGGACGTGGATGATCCCGGTGTTCCCAACGGCGACCCCGCAGAAGCCCTCGATGTTGATCCCCGCGGCTCCGAGGGCCTCGCCGACCCTGGCCAGCTCGCCCGGCCGGTCCTCCATCCGCATCGTGAGGTCCGTCGCCACCCGAACCACCTCCCTTCCGAGTGCGTGTCGGTCTACTCCCGGCTGAGGGAGCCGTCAAGGGCCCCATCCCCAACGAGCACGACCGTCCGATAATGGGGTCTTGCGGCTGCGGGCCTTGCTGATCGCTGGGGTGCTGCTTCTCGCCTCGTGCGGGAGCGACTCCGGGGCACGAACCTCCTCGCCGACCCCGCCCGCGCCCGGGTCGACCCCCGTCGTCGCGACCTCGCCCAGCCCTGCGCCCACGCTCGAGGGCACGTTCGCGGCGGTTCCCCTCCGCCGATATCTACCGATGTGGAACGTGCCCGGCGCGCAGGTCGCCGACTTCACGTTCGACGCCCGCAACCCCTTCGGCGACATCTCGCGCCTGCTGGTCGACGGAGTGCGGGCCGACGACGCCGGAGACCTCTGGTACCGGCTCCTGCTCCCGGTCAGGCCGAACGGCAGGACGGCGTGGGTGCGGCAGAACGAGGTGCGACTGATCCGGCTCCGCGGGCGGATCGTGGTCGACCTGTCCGAACGCACCCTGCGCTACTGGATCGGCCGCCGCCTCGTCGACCGGTTCCGCGTGGGGGTCGGCCTGCCGCAGTTCCCCACGGCGCTCGGAACCTTCTACGTCTGGATCAAGGTCTCCTACCCGGACCCGAACGGACCCTACGGCGCGTACGCGCTCGGGCTCTCGGGCTTCTCGCCGGTGCTCTCCGACTGGCCGGGCGGAGGACGCATGGCCATCCACGGCACGTCGGACCCGAGCGACCAAGGCCGAGAGGTCTCCCACGGGTGCATCCGCGTCTACAACCCCGACATGCTGAAGCTGAGGGGGGTCCCGCTCGGAACGCCGGTGATCATCCGGCGCTGAGCGCTCAATCACTCGGTGGGAGCGGGTAGGTGCCCGAGATCGCCCGTTCTCGCCCACGGTGGACCCCAGGCCCGATCCCCCCGGCCCATACCGCGGCGGGCCCTCCGGCCCCCGCGGGCGCCGCCCCCCTCCGGGATGATGGAGGCGCCCAGCCGGAGGTGCCGGATGAACACGATTACGACGCTCTACAAGGGGGGCATGAACCTGGAAGCGGTCATGGGGGAGCACCGCCTGGTGGTCGACGTGCCGAAAAGCATCGGCGGAAAGGGCCGGGGTCCCACGCCGTCGGACCTGTTCGTCGCCTCGCTCGGCTCCTGCGTGGCGGCGTTCGTCGCCGACTACTGCGAGCGAGTCGGCCTCGACACGACCGGTCTCAGCGTGGACGTCTCCTTCGAGGCGGAGGGTGACCCGGACTGCCCGACCTGCCTCACCGACCTCGAGGTCGTCGTCAACCTGCCGAACGCCGAGGCCGGCGACCGTGAGGAAGCGATCCGCCGGGTGGCCGAGCACTGCCCGGTCCACGAGACCGTCGAGTTCAGCCTGAAGGAGATCGACTTCCAGATCCGTGACCGCACCAAGCTCGCGAGACCTGCGGGAACCACGTAGCCCGCCCCGAGACCGGAGGTTCAGCTCCGCTCGGGGCCCTCGAACGAGACCATCTCGGCCTCGCCCACGGGTCGGTATCCGACCGCCTCGTACAGCCGGTTGGCTGCAGCGTTCTCCAGGTCCGAGGCGAGGTAGCACGCGCGGTAGCCGCGACGGAACAGCTCCCGCGCGAGCTCGGCGAGCAGGCTCCTTGCGTACCCGCGTCCCCGCTCCTCCGGCGGCGTGTAGACGGGACCGACGCGAATGCCCGAGCCGGTGGGCCCCATGAAGCCCGCCAGGCAGACGGGTCGCGACGACGGGCCGATCCAGAGCCGGTAGCCGGCGTCCGGCCCCTCCAGGCGTCCGGCGAGGAAGCGTTCGAGCTCGGCGCCGACGATCTCGTCCTGGGGAGGCGCCTCCGCCGAGAAGTCCCGCATCCACCGAACCACCAGGTCGCGATCCCGACGATCGGCCGGACGCGGGGATCCCGGTGCGCGTCGAACCTCCCGGACCTGCTCGAGGGCGTAGTCGGTGAGCCGGGAGATCGTTCGGGCTCGTCTGCCGGTGAGCCCCGTCCAGCAGTTGACGAAGAGCTGGACCGCGGGGAGGTTCGCGGTGAGCCCGGGGAGGCCGGGTGCGTCCGCCGCGATCGCCTCGGCGAGCGGACGGATCGCCCCCTCCTCCGACGGGTCTCCCAGCAGAAGGTGCCATGGCGGAGTCCACTGGGCCGCGGCGACCGCCTCGGGGTCGAGGGCGATCCAGCCTCGGTGGTACTCGTACGCGGCCGAGTCGGCGGCGTGGGTGGCGGCGACGCCCAGGATCAGGTGGTTGCGAGCCTCGTCCCGACGAAGGAGCGGTCCCGCGAGATCGAGGAACGCGACGGGGTCGTCGGTGCGCACGATCCGCATACGGACACGCTAGCCCTCGAGGGGCTCGATGCGCACGCCCGCCCGGGGGTCCTCACCTACGCGCGGATCGAGTCAGACCGAGGAGGCGGGGTTCGGGCCCGGGATCCGGGCGGAGGCGATCGCGCGAACGGCGTCCTCGCGCTCTCCGAATCCCTCGGTGGCGACCTCCTTCTCCTCGAGGTCTTTGTAGACCGCGAAGAAGTGCTCGATCTCGCGTAGCAGGTTCTCGTTCAGGTCGCTCAGCTCGTGGACGTGGGACCACATCGGATCTCGGAGCGGCACGCACAGGATCTTCTCGTCCGGCCCCTTCTCGTCGCGCATGCGAAACAGTCCGATCGGCCTTGCCCGAATCCGGCACCCGGGGAACGTCGGCTCGCCCACGAACACGAGCGCATCGAGTGGATCTCCGTCGGCGGCGAGCGTGCCTTCGATGAAACCGTAGTCGGCCGGGTACTGCATGGAGGTGAACAGCATCCGATCGAGCACGATGTGCCCGGTCGCGGCGTCGAGCTCGTACTTGTTCCTCGATCCCTTGGGGATCTCAACGACCACGGTCACGACGTCGCCGCCGCCGGTTTCCACGCTGGGGAGTGTAGACGCGCGGCAAGCTCGGCGGCCTGACCGGAGTGATGGACGAGGCTGGTGGGCCCCCCGGGACTCGAACCCGGAACCTGCGGATTAAGAGTCCGATGCTCTATCCAATTGAGCTAGAGGCCCGCCCGACTATACCAACAGGCGAACTCGCGGATCAGGGTGACCGAGGGGACTTGAACCCCCAACCCCCAGGACCACAACCTGGTGCTCTAACCGATTGAGCTACGGCCACCACGTTCGAGCCTCGATTCTAGCAACCGTCCCTCGTGGGACTTGACGAAGCCTCCCCGCGTGCGGGATTCTTGAACCGCCGTTCAAAGACTTGGAACGGTTCCGATCGGGCCACGAACGAAAGGGAGGCGTTCCCACCATGTCGGTACGCGAGACGGTCGAGCTCGACTTGGACCGGATCGATGCGCTGATCGCCAGGGAGGAGGCCGAGCTCGAGCCCAAGCACCGGGGCTCGATCGAGTACCGCAAGGTGGCCGAGCGCACGGTCGCCGGCGGCGTGGCCTCGAGCTGGCAGGACGCGCCTCCCCACGCGATCTACATCGACCACGGGCAGGGCAACCGCCTCTGGGACATCGACGGCAACGAGTACATCGACTTCCACCTGGGGTACGGGGCCATGGTGGCGGGGCACGCCCATCCGAAGATCGTCGAGGCGATCGAGCGGCAGGCCCGCCGCGGCACGCACTTCGCGCAGCCGACCCGCGATCTCGACGCGGTGGGGGAGAACCTCGTGGATCGGTTCGGGCTCCCGCTCTGGCGCTTCTGCAACTCCGGCACCGAGGCCACGCTCGAGGCGGCCCGGCTGATGCGGGCGGCCACCGGGCGGGACGTGCTGATCAAGATCGAGGGCACCTACCACGGCCATCACGACTCGCTGATGTTCTCCGTGATCCCCGATCCCGACCTCATCGGCCCCCGCGAGCACCCGGTCACGCTTCCGCAGGCGCTCGGGATCCCCAAGGCGTTCGGGGAACTGGTCCGCGTCGTGCCGTTCAACGACCTGGCGGAGGTTGCGCGCGCGCTCGACGAGCACGAGGGCAACGTGGCCGGGATGATCGTCGAACCGGCCATGATGAACTGCGGCGTGATCATGCCGGAGCCCGGCTACCTGCAGGGGCTCAAGGATCTCCTCCACGCGAGGGGCGCGTTCCTCGCGTTCGATGAGGTGAAGACCGGCGCCACCATCGCCTACGGCGGCGCCGTCGAGGCCTTCGGCGTGACGCCGGACATCGTGTGCCTCGCCAAGGCGATCGGCGGCGGGCTGCCGTGCGGGGCGATCGGAGCGACCGAGGAGCTGTTCGGGCCGGTCGTCCGCGGGGATTACGACATGGCCGGCACCTTCAACGGCAACCCGCTCACGATGGCCGCTTCGCGTGCCTGTCTGACCGAGGTCCTGACGCGCGATGCCTACGAGCAGTTCGATGCCGTGCACCGGGTCCTGGTCGAGGGGTGCACGAGGGCGATCGAGCGGTTCGGCTTGCCCGCCTACGTGACCGGCATGGGCGCGAAGGGCTCGGTCATCTACAGCGCGACGCCGGTCCGCGAGTACCGGGACACGATCGGGATCGACGAGCGGATCACGTACCTCGCCTGGCTCTTCCAGCAGAACCGGGGCGTGTTCAAGTCGCCATGGTCCAAGCAGGAGACGTGGACGACCTCGGTGTTCCACACCGAGGAGGACGCTCAGCGCTACGTGGCGAACTTCGAGGAGTTCGCCGAGGCCGTGACGGCCTGACCGGTAGACTCCGCGCGATGGAGCTCCGACGAACGGCGATCACGCTCGGCGACGGCCGGTCGCTCGAGGTGGCGATCGCGGGGCCGGCCGACGAGACGGCCGTGCTCATGCATCACGGGACGCCGAGCGCGCTGGTGACCTACCGGCCGTTCGTGGAGGCCGTGCTCGCGCGGGGGCTCGGGTACGTCTCCTACTCCCGCCCCGGATACGGCGGGTCGGACCGGCTCGCCGGTCGGACGGTGGCCGACTGCGCCTCGGACGTCGCCCAGCTCGCGAACGCCCTCGGCGTCCGCCGGATCCTGAGCGTGGGCTGGTCCGGCGGCGGACCGCACGCGCTCGCCTGCGCCGCGCTGCTGCCCGAGCGGGTCGCGGCCGCGGCGACGATCGCCGGGGCGGCGCCCTACGACGCCGACGGGCTCGACTTCCTGGCCGGCATGGCCCCGGAGAACGTCGAGGAGTTCGGCGACGCCCTTGCCGGGCCCGACCGGCTGGTCGCGTTCCTCGAGCGCGAGGTGCCGAAGCTGTCGGTGGTGACCCCACAGGAGGTGGCCGATGCGTTCGGTCAGCTCGTCTCCGAGGTCGATCGCGCCTCGCTCACGGGCGAGTTCGCCGAGTTCATAGCCGAGGGGTCGCGAGCGGCGGTTCGCGCCGGCTTCTGGGGCTGGTACGACGACGACATGGCGTTCGTCCGCCCCTGGGGGTTCGACCTCGCCGACATCCGGGTGCCGGTCAGCGTGTGGCAGGGGCGGCACGACCGGATGGTGCCGTTCGCGCACGGAGCGTGGCTCGCGGCCCACGTCCCCGGCGCGCGGGCGCACCTTCGGCCCGAGCACGGGCACCTCTCGCTCGCGGTCGGCAGCTTCGCGGAGATCGTCGACGACCTGATCGCATCGACCGAGGATCGGTAGGAGAGGAGAAGAGATGTCGACCGCGGGTGTCGTGGAGATCGATCTCGAGCTCGTCGAGGAGCTCACGCGCAGGGAGACCGCCGCGCTTGATGAGAAGCACCGTCGCAGCCTCGCCTACCGCGAACAGGCCAAGCGTCGGCTTCCCGGGGGCGTCTCCTCGAGCTGGCAGTCCTGGCCGCCGCATCCGATCTACGTGAGTCACGGCAAGGGCTCGCACGTGTGGGACATCGACGGCAACGAGTACGTCGACTACCACAACGGCTACGGCGTCATGGTGATGGGGCACGCCCACCCGAGGATCGTCGAGGCGGTGCAGCGGCGGGTCGAGCTCGGGACGCACTTCGCCCAGCCGACGGAGGAGGCCCTTCCGGTCGCCGAGAACCTCGCCGAACGCTACCGGCTCCCCTACTGGCGCTTCGGGAACTCGGGGACCGAGAGCACGCTCGACGCGGTGCGGATCATGCGCGCCGTCACCGGTCGCAAGCTCGTCGTGAAGGTCGAGGGGACCTACCACGGCCACCACGACTCGCTGATGGTGAGCGTGTTCCCGACGCCCGAACAGGCCGGCCCTCGCGAGCGTCCGGCGTCGCTGCCGCAGACGCTGGGCCTGCCGGAGGAGTTCGTGAACCTCACGCTCTGCGTTCCCTTCAACGACGCCGGCGCGGTGGAGCGCGTCTTCGAGGAGCACCCCGGCGAGATCGCGGGCATGATCGTCGAGCCAGCCATGTCCAACTGCGGGCTGGTGCTTCCCGACGACGGCTACCTCGAGCGGCTCAAGGAGATCACCCGCCGGCACGGGGCCCTGCTCGCGTTCGACGAGGTGAAGACCGGGTTCACGCTGGCCTGGGGCGGAGCCGTCGAGGCCTTCGGCGTGGTGCCCGACCTCGTGTGCCTGGCCAAATCGCTCGGCGCGGGGCTTCCCTGCGGCGCGATCGGGGGGACCGAGGAGGCCATGGACATGATCATCCGCGGCGAGCTCGAGCAGGTCGGGACCTTCAACGGGAACCCCCTCACGATGGCGGCGGCGAAGGCCAATCTCCTCGAGGTGCTCACGCCGGACGCCTACGCGGAGTTCGAGCGGATCAACGGCATCCTCGGGGAGTGCCGGAGGGTGATCGAGCGCTACCGGCTGCCCGCCTCGATGAAGATGCTCGGCGCCAAGGGCTCGATCGACTGGAGGTCCACCCCCATCCACGAGTACCGAGACCTGTGGGACATCGACGATCGCGTGCCCCAGCTCGCCTGGCTGTGGCAGCTGAACCGCGGCGTGTTCAAATCTCCCGGGTCCAAGTGGGAGAGCTGGACGACCTCGATCGTCATGAGCGACGAGGACGCCCGTCGGTACGTGGAGAACTTCGAGGAGCTCGCGGCAGCGATCACCGCCTGAGAGGTCCCACGTTTCCAGCTCGGCTGAGATTTCCCGCTCCGAGGTGTGACGCAGCTCACTGACAGGAGCGAACGCACGTTCGATACTCGTGGGCATGCACGAACCCCTCACCCGAGCCGAGCTCGCGGACGAGCTGGATCGCGCCAACGCCGAGATCCGCAGGGCAGAGCGCCGGATGCTC
>JAJPHY010000033.1 GCA_021325015.1 Actinomycetota bacterium
CTGGTGTTCCAAAAGGGCGTCGGGATCGGCATCTTCAACGCGATCGGGTTCCAGTTCAAGCGCGTCGAGGCGATCGAGGCGTGGCTGCCGCTGTTCCTGTTCTCGGTCCTGTTCGGGCTGTCGATGGACTACGACGTGTTCCTCCTCACGCGGATCCGCGAGGAGTACGACAAGACCGGGGACAACGCGGAGGCCGTGGCCTACGGGCTCCGGACGACCGCGGGGATCATCACCGGTGCGGCCCTGATCATGGTGGCGGTCTTCACCGCCTTCTCGCTGGGACGGGTGACCCAGTTCCAGCAGATGGGGTTCGGTCTGGCCGTGGCCGTGCTCCTCGACGCCACGATCGTGCGGACGCTGCTCGTCCCGGCCAGCATGCGCCTGCTCGGCGACTGGAATTGGTACCTGCCGAGGTGGCTGGGATGGCTCCCGCAGCTCAGGGTCGAGGGGGGCGAGGAGCCCGCCGTCGCCGTCGAGGCACCGCTCGCGCCGGAGCGCGTCCGCCCATCCTAGCCCGGCGGGTACTCGTCGGCGAAGTCCCAGGTGCGCAGCTCGCCCGGCTCGAGCCGGATCACGAGGTCGCCGCCGGCCGAGGGCTGCCCGTACCGCTTCGCGATCTCCGCGGCCGCCCGGCCGCCCTCGTCGGGCAGGAGCGCCGCGCTCGCGTGGATCTCGACGCCGGTGTAGGGCGGGGCCTGCTCGGCCACCACCAGAGCGGCCCGCGAGTCGCGCCGGAGGTGGCGGACCTTGACGTCGTCGGCGCCGACCGACACCTCGAATCCACCGGCCCGCCACCGGTACCACACGGGCGAGAGCAGCACCGCGCCGTCCCGTCGGTAGGTGGCGAGCACCGCGACGATCGGGCGCTCGAGGAACGCGTCGATTGCGTCGCGCGGAAGGTCGTGCCGCACCGCTACCCCTCGAAGCCCACCCGCTTGTGCGAGCCGTCGCAGAAGGGCTTGTTCCGGGACTGCCCGCACCGGCAGAGCGTCTGACGGGGGCGGACCTCGTAGGGCGTGCCGTCCTCAGAGACGACCGGCACGCCGCCCCGGACCCAGAGCGGTCCGTCCGGCTCCACGCCGATCGACGGCTCGAAGCGGGGCTCCACGTCCGCGGGGTCGGGCGGGACCTGGTACGCGAGCCGCCCCGAGGGGCACCGCGACACCATGCCGACGAGCTGCTGGCGAACCTCCGGGTCCCCGGACTCCTCGATCTTGTCCCACACGCCCCCCGAACGCCCGTTGCAGAAACCGGCCTTCGAGCACAGCGTGAGGTCGTCGGTCATCACGATGCCGTCTCCCTCGAACGTCGCCCGCCGCGACGCCGTCGGACCCCGGTCGGCCGTCTCGGTCCCGTCGAACGGAACCCGCTCGTGCGTGTCGTCGCAGAAGGGTTTGCTGGACGAGCGGCCGCACCGGCACAGGTCGAACGGCGAGCGGGGCGCCTCGATCGCGGGCCCCTCGTCCCACGCGATCGGCTCGCCGAACTCCGTCTCGACGATCGCCGTGCGCAGGAGCGGCAGATCTCCTTCCACTCGGTACGGACCGTCCCTGCGCACGACGATCCTGGGCGCCGTCACGACGCCACCTCCAGCGAAAGCCTCCGAAGCGTGTCGAGCACACGGTCGACGTCCGCCTCGGTCGAGAGGTAGTTCACCACGCCCGCCCGCAGGTAGGTGCGGCCGCGCAGGGTCGTGGTCGAGACCCATCCGACGCCGGACCGCTCGAGCGCGCGCTGCACGCGGTCCTGATGGGCGTCGAGGTCGCGGACGCCCGGCGCGAGGTGGCGGAAGCAGACGACCGACAGCTCCGGCTCCGGCGGCCGCACCTCGAAGTCGCCGAGCTCCCGGCAGCGCCGGGCGAGATACGCGGCGAGGTCGTCGTTGTGCTCGATCAGCCGGCCCAGGCCCTCGGTCCCCAGATGCTTCCACGACAGCCAGAGCTTCAGTGCCCGGAACCGCCGCGTGCCCTCGATCGAGTACGCCATCCAGTTGAGCGGGGACTCCTCCGGGTCGGGATGGCGGTAGTACTCCGGCGCCCGGTGGAACGTCCGGAGCAGGTGCTCGCGACGCCGGACGACGAGCGCACCGATATCGTAGGCCTGGAAGAACCACTTGTGCGGGTCGATCGTGACGGAGTCCGCGCGCTCCAGGTCCGGCACACGCGCCGCGTCGCGTTCGGACAGCCGGACGGCCCCGCCGTAGGCGGCATCGACGTGGAGCCAGAGGTCCTCGCGCCGCGCGAGGTCGGCGAGCTCGCCGACCAGGTCGACGCTGCCGGTGTTGGTCGAGCCGGCGACCGCGCAGATCGCGAACGGCAGGAGCCCGGCCGCGCGGTCCTCCGCGATCGCGCGCTCGACCGGCTCGCCGTGCAGCCGGAAACGCTCGTCCGAGGCCACGATCCGGAGGGACTCGGGCGGAAAGCCGAGCACGGACAGGCCGCGCTCGATCGAGAAGTGCGCCTGGTCGGACGTATACACCCGGGCGCGCTCGAGCGCGCTCCCTCGCGGGGGGCGGGAGCCTCCGAGCAGCCGCGCGAGGTGCACGTCGCGGGCGACGGTGAGCGCCATGATGTTCGCCATCACCCCGCCGGAGGTGAGCACGCCCCAGCCCTCGCGACCGATCCCCACGAGGTCCCGCAGCCACGCCGTCACCTCCTCCTCGACGAACGCGCCGACCGGACCGGCCGCCCAGACGTCGACCCCCTGGTTCACCCACTGCGCGAGGACCTCGCCGGCGATCGACATCGGCAGCGGCGGCGGTGTGAAGTAGCTGAACGAGCCGGGGTGGTGCGCGCTGAACACGCCGGGCGCGATGCGCGCGCGGAACTCCTCCAGCACGTCCTTGGAGCTCGAGGGCTGGGCCGGCGCGGGCGCGGGCTCGGAGGGCGTCCCGAAGAACCGCCGGCGGGCCTCCCGGTACCCGTCGGCGGCGATCGGCCGCCTCATCCCCTCCCCGTACAGCCAGTCGAGCGCGGCCTCCCACGTGCGCCGTCCGAGCTCCTCGAGCTGCGAGCGCGAGACGGCGGGGTCGCGGAATCCGATCAGCTCGGGTTCGGGATGGAACGAGAAGGGGTCCGCCACGGGCGGAATCTAGCAGACGCGCGCTGCTAGCCTCTCCCAAGGCATGACCGGGCACGGAGTCGACCCCGCCCGCGTCCGCGCGCTCAAGGATCGCGAGGACGCGCGGTTCGCGGCCTCGCACCCGACGAGCGTCGCGATGCTCGAGCGCGCCCGCCGATCGATGCCGAACGGCGTGCCCATGCAGTGGTTCGCCTCGAGCTACGCGCATCCCCCCATGTTCGTTCTCGAGGGCGCCGGCGCGCGGTTCCGGGACGTCGACGGCAACGAGTACGTCGACTTCAACATCGCGGACATGAGCACGTTCTGCGGCCACGCCCCGGAGCCCGTCGTGCGGGCGATCGCGGAACGGGCGTCCCGCGGGACGCAGTTCCTCCTGCCGGACGAGAACGCGATCTGGGTCGCGGAGGAGCTGGCGCACCGCTGGAGGCTGCCGGCGTGGCAGTTCACCCTGTCCGCTTCGCAGGCCAACGTCGAGGTCATCCGCGTCGCGCGGGTGGCCACGGGTCGGAGCGTCACGCTGCTGTTCGACGGCAAGTACCACGGGCACTTCGACCAGGCCCTGGTCGAGCTCCGCGACGGACGCCTGGTGCCCGAGGAGCTCGGCCTGCCGCCCGACGTCGTCCGGCAGACCCGCGTGATCCCCTGGAACGATCCCGACGCGCTCGCCCGCGCGCTAGAGCCACGAGACGTGGCCGTGGTGCTCGCGGAGCCGGCGATGACCAACAACCACGGGCTGATCCTGCCCGACCCCGGCTTCCACGAGGTCCTTCGACGACTCACGCGCGAGACCGGGACGGTCCTCGCGCTCGACGAGACCCACACGCTCGTGTGCGGACCCGGGGGGCTGTGCGACCGCTGGGGGCTCGAGCCCGACGCGGTCTCCCTCGGCAAGTCGATCGCCGGGGGCGTCCCGATCGGCGCGTACGGAATGACCGCGGAGCTCGCCTCGGTGTTCGCGGCCGAGCAGCCCGACGACCGGGAGGAGGAGCCCTCCGTCGCGACCGGCGGCACCCTGTTCGCGAACGCGCTGTCGATGGCCGCCGCCCGGGCCGCGCTCTCGGAGGTGCTGACCGCGGACGCCTACACCCACACGGCCGCGCTCGGGGCCAGGCTGGCCGAGGGGCTCGAGGCGGCGGTCGTGCGCGCCGGCCTGCCCTGGTCGGTCCACCGGCTGTTCGCGCGCTCGGGGACCGCCTTCGGTCCGGTTCCGCCCCGAAGCGCGGAGGAGGCGCGCGCCTGCGAGGACCGCCTGCTCACGAACCTCGTCCGCGTCTACCTGGCCAACCGAGGGGTCTGGGAGGCCATCCCGGGAGCCGGCCCCACCGTCGCGGTCCCGGCTACGACCGAGGACGTCGACCGGTACGTAGCCGCGTACGGCGAGCTTCTCGAGGAGCTGACGGCCTCGGGTGCGGTCGCGCCCGCGACCTCCGGGCCCGGCCGCTAGGAGCTCGGAGCCATCGTGCGCGCGAGGGCGGCGTCCACCTCGCCGAGCAGGGGCGCGGCCCCCAGCTCGATCATCACGCCCCTCGCCTCCCCGAGCGGCCGGCTCGCCTCGGCGAGCCGGCCGAGCGCGAGCAGGCACCGGCCGGCGCCGAGCAGCGAGCGTCCCCGCTCGAGCCGGAACCCGAACTCGGTCCATTCGCGGGCGCTCCGCTCGAAC
>JAJPHY010000143.1 GCA_021325015.1 Actinomycetota bacterium
GATAGGCTGACGGCCGCTCTCCGGAGGACCTGAAAGGAACCCAGTGGCTCGAGTTCCTCAGGCGACCCGCGGCCGGCGATGGGTGTTCATCGTCCTCGGGATCGTCGTGGTCGTGGTCATCGCCCTCACGGCGCTCTCCGGCTTCTTCGTCGACCTGCTGTGGTTCCGTGAGGTGCACTTCAGCGGGGTCTTCTGGACGATCCTGCGGACGAAGGTCGTGCTCGGACTCCTCTTCGGAGCGATCTTCTTCGCGATCCTGTACGCGAACCTGCTGATCGTCCGCGTGGTCACGCCCAGGTACCGTCCGTTCACGCCGGAACAGGAGGTCATCGAGCGCTACCGGATCGCCATCGAGCCGTACGCGTGGTGGCTCCTCCCGTTGATCTCGGCGGTGATCGCGACCTTCGTCGGCTTCGGCGTGACCACGCAGTGGCGGACCTTCCTCATGTGGCGCAACGCCTCCGGGGCGACCTTCGGGACGCCCGACGCCCTGTTCCACCGCGATCCGTCGTTCTACGTGTTCTCGCTTCCCTGGCTGGAGTTCGTCCAGGGCTGGCTGTTCTCCTCGCTCGTCGGCGTCACGTTCATCTGCGGGGTCGCCCACTACCTGTGGGGCGGGATCCGGCCGCAGGCGCCCGGCCTGGGCGAGAAGGTCACGCCGCAGGTCAAGGCCCATCTCTCGGTGCTGATCGGACTGATCATCCTGACGAAGGCCTGGGGGTACTACCTGGGCACGTTCGACCTGCTCACGTCGCACCGGGGCGTTGTCGACGGCGCCTCCTTCACGGACGTGAACGCGCAGCTCCCGGCGCTCCGCATCTTGATCTTCATCGCGGTCGCGTGCGCCATCCTGTTCCTCGTCAACATCCGGCTCCGCGGCTGGGCGCTGCCGGTGATCGCGGTCGGGCTGCTCGCGCTCGTCTCGGTGACAGCCGGCGCCATGTACCCGGCCTTCGTCCAGCGGTTCCGCGTCGCGCCGCAGGAGCTGCAGAAGGAGCGCCCGTACATCAGGCGGAACATCGACGCGACGAGGCTGGCCTTCGGCCTCGACAAGATCCAGCAGCAGCCACGACCGGTCGCTGTCCAGGTCACCGAGCAGGACGTGAAGGGCAACGACGCCACGATCAGCAACATCCGCCTGTGGCGTCCGCAGGTGCTGCGGGAGAACTTCCAGTCTCTGCAGCGAATCCGGCAGTTCTTCGAGTTCAAGGACGTCGACGTCGACCGCTACGTCTTGAACGGCGAGGAGCGCGTGGTGATGCTGTCGGCCCGCGAGGTCAGCCAGAACGGGATCCCGGGCGGCGGCGGCACCTGGCAGAACACGCACCTGGTCTACACGCACGGCCTGGGCGCCGTGGCCGCCCAGGTGAACACCGCGACGACCGAAGGGGCTCCCCAGCTCACCCTCTCGGACATCCCGCCGGTCGGTCAGCCCCCGCTCGAGGGGAACGGATCGCGCGTGTACTACGGCGAGGTCTCCGACGTCCCGTTCGTCGTCGTGGACACGAAGGCGCAGGAGCTCGACTACCAGAGCTCCGAGCTCGGCGCCGGGACGGGGCAGACGGCGACCGGGGCGGGTGCCTACCGGTACACGGGAACCGGGGGCATCCCCATGGGCGGGTTCCTCCGGCGACTCCTGTTCGCCTGGCGCTTTCGCGACGTCAACCTGCTGATCTCGAGCCTGATCGACGGCGACAGCCGGATCATGCTGTTTCGCGACATCCACGACCGCATCCGGAAGGTGGCGCCGTTCCTCCAGTACGACGGCGATCCCTACGCGGCCATCGTCGACGGCCGGCTCGTCTGGATCCAGGACGCGTACACGACGACCAATCGGTATCCCTACTCCCAGACGCTCGATCTCGCCGATGCGACCCAGGGCGCCCTCTCCGGCAGCGCCAACTACATCCGCAACTCCGTGAAGGTCGTCGTGGACGCGTACAACGGGACGCTGACCTTCTACGACGTGTCGAACGGCTCCGACCCCATCCTCCGGGTCTGGGAGAACGCGTTCCCGGGGCTGTTCACGCCCGCGAGCGAGGCCTCGCCCGACCTCGTCGCGCACTTTCGCTATCCCGAGAACCTGTTCCAGGTCCAGGCCGCGCAGTACGTGAACTACCACGTGACCGATCCAACGGTCTTCTACAACAAGCAGGACTTCTGGCAGATCCCGAACGACCCGACGATTCCGCAGAACCAGCCCCAGGAGCCCATGCGCCCCTACTACGTGCTCATGCGCCTTCCCGGTGCGTCGACGGAGAGCTTCGAGCTGATCCTGCCGTTCACACCCCAGGGTCGCCAGAACATGGTGGCCTGGATGGCGGCCAGCTCCGACCCCGCCGACTACGGGGCCATCGTGAGCTACGTCTTCCCCTCGGGCGTGAACGTCGACGGTCCGTCCCAGGTGTTCGCCAGGATCCAGCAGGACCCGAACTTCTCCGAGCAGCGCACCCTCCTCGGTCAGGTGGGGTCGCAGGTCCTGTTCGGCGACTTCCTCGTGATCCCGATCAACGACGGCCTGCTCTACGTCCAGCCGGTGTACGTGCGGTCCGAGCAGACCAACTCGATCCCCGAGCTCAAGTTCGTCCTGGTGGTGAACGGCGGGACCGTGGGGCTCGGCAGCAACCTGCGGGCGGCCGTCACGAGCTCGCTGACCGGGCAGGTCACGCCGCCCGGCGGCGGAGGCGGCGGCGGAGGCGGCGGTCAGGGCTCCCTCCAGCAGCAGATCCAGGCGCTGCTCCAGTCGGCCCAGCGGCACTTCACCGCCGCGAACGACGCGCTCAAGGCGGGCAACCTTGCCCTGTACCAGACCGAGATCAACGCCGCCCAGGCCGACGTGGCCAGGGCCGCCGAGCTCGCGGCGCAGCTTTCCGGCGGATCGGGCGGTGCGAGCCCGCCGCCGACCGGCTCGCCGACCCCGAGCCCTTCGGCCTGAGCGGCGTCGCAGCTCGGGCGTACCCTTGTTCCCGGCCGACGGCGCCCGAGCCGTCCGGCCGCGAAAGGGGGCGGTCATGTCCACGGTCGGGTCGCAGGTCCCTCCGAACCTGTCCGACTACGAGGAGGCCCGGCGCACCTTCCGCCTCCAGGTGCCCGAGCGCTTCAACTACGCCCGGGACGTGGTCGATGCTCGTGCCGCCCGCGATCCGAGCAAGCTCGCGCTGCTGGCCGTCGACGAGAGCGGATCGCGGGCGCGCCGGTTCACGTTCGGAGATCTGGCGCGAGCGTCCAATCGAGTGGCGAACTTCCTTGCCGCGCAGGGGGTTCAAAAGGGTGATCGGGTGTTCGTCATGCTCCCGCGGATCCCCGAGTGGCATCTCGCGCTGCTCGGGTGCATCAAGATCGGCGCCGTGCCGATGCCCGGCACGCCGCTCCTCACGGCCCGCGACGTCGAGTACCGGATCGGACGCGCGGAGGCGGCGGCCGCGATCGTCGACCCCGAGGGGGCGGCCAAGGTCGACGAGGTCCGCGACCGGCTCGAGTCGCTGCGGGTTCGAGTCTGTGTCGGAGAGCCGTCCGGGAGTGGGTGGCGGTCGTTCGCCGACGGGATCGAGCGGGCGAGCGACGCGCCTCCGGAGGCGGAGCCGACGACCTCGGACGACCCCATGCTCGTGTACTTCACGTCCGGGACGACCGTCTACCCGAAGATGGTGCTGCACACCCAGGCGTCCTACGGCATCGGACACGAGATCACCGCCCGCTTCTGGCAGGACCTGCATGAGACCGACCTGCACTGGACCTTCTCGGACACCGGGTGGGCGAAGGCCGCGTGGGGAAAGCTGTTCGGCCAGTGGCGGATGGGGGCGGCTGTGTTCCTGTGGGACCTGCGGGGCAAGCCCGACTTCGAGCGCATGCTCCGGCTGCTCGGGGAGCACCACGTGACGACGTTCTGCGCGCCGCCGACGGTGTTCCGCGCGGTCGTGCTGCTCGACCTGCCGTCGTTCGACTGGGGGTCCCTGCGGCACGTGGTCTCGGCGGGCGAGCCGCTCAACCCGGAGGTCATCAAGGTCTGGCGAGAGGCCACGGGGCTCCCCATCTACGACGGCTACGGCCAGACCGAGACCGTGAACATCGTCGCGAACTACCGGTGCCTGCCCATCCGCGAGGGCTCCATGGGCAAGCCGGTTCCCGGAGTGGACGTGCGCGTCGTCGACGACGACGGGAACGTGCTCGGACCCGGCGAGACCGGGCACATCGCCGTGCGCTGCGGTCCGGAGCGGCCGGTGGGTCTGTTCAGGGAGTACTGGCGCGATCCGGAGGCGACCGCTTCGAGCTTCCGCGGCGACTGGTACTACACGGGGGACCTCGCGAACGTCGACGAGGACGGCTACCTGTGGTTTGTGGGGCGCGCCGACGACGTGATCACCTCGAGCGCGTACCGGATCGGGCCGTTCGAGGTCGAGTCGGCGATCGTCGAGCATCGAGCCGTCGCCGAGGCCGCGGTGGTCGGCAAGCCGGACCCGCTCCGCGGCGAGATCGTGAAGGCGTTCGTGGCGCTGAAGCCGGGATTCGAGCCGTCGGACGAGCTCGCGCGCGACATCCAGGAACATGTGAAGCGGGTGACCGCACCGTACAAGTACCCGCGTGAGATCGAGTTCGTCTCGGAGCTGCCGAAGACCGTGTCGGGCAAGATCCGGCGAGTCGAGCTCCGCGAGCGCGAGCGTCGGAACCCCGCACAGACCTGAGCCGACCGCGTTGGGCGGTGGCGGCCCTCCATTTGGCGGAGACGGGCTCGCCGAAATTGGACCCTTTGGACACTTGAACTCGGCTTGGCCGTGCGCTTACCTGCGCGTTACGTCTCCGGCCGTAGGGTGACCGGGGGATGAAGCAGAAGCGCCGCGCTGGGCGGGCGGCACTGGCAGCGAGAGCCCGGCCCATCCGCGTGGTGGCCCGGCGGCGTGTGGCACGGCGGGGAGGGGGGAGCCCGGCTGGTGGGGGCTCCACCCTCGTACCCGTTGCCGACGGCCCGGCGCCGACGCGTTCTGGCCCGCCAGGCGGATCGGTAGACTGGGCCACCGTGGATCCCGGGCAGCGGGTACGAACGGCGCTCGCCCTGGGGCGCCCCGACCGGCCTCCGGCCGCCTGGTGGGCACACACGTACCGTGAGGAGTGGTCGGCCGGCGATCTCGCGGCCGTGACGATCGACCGGCACCGCCGGTTCGGGTGGGACTTCGTCAAGCTCCAGCCGCGTGCCTGCTGCTTCGCGCAGGCGTTCGGCGCGCGGTACGAGCGCTCGCCCGCTCGGACGACCGCGCCGAGGCCCGTCGCGTCCTTGGTCGAAGGGCCCGGAGACTGGTCCCGGGTGCCGGCCGCCGACGCCTCGGTTCCCGCGCTCGCCGATCAGGTGGAGGCGCTCCGACGCGTCGTCGAGGCGCTTGGTCCGGACGTCCCGGTGATCCAGACGGTGTTCTCACCGCTCACGGTGGCCGGGTACCTGGTGGGGGAGGACAAGTCCCGGACGGCGTCGGAACTCCGCTCGGACGCCGGTGGAATGCAGGAGGCACTCGCCCGGATCGCCGAGACGCTGGCCGACTTCGTCGAGCGGTCGGTGGGAGCGGGGGCGGCCGGGATCTTCTACGCGATCTCCGGCTACGCGTCGGCGGATCTGCTCTCGCGCGAGGAGTACGAGCGGCTGGCGCTCCCGCACGACCGCCGGGTCCTCGAGGCCGTACCGGCGAGCGCGTGGTTCACCGTCCTGCATCTGTGCGGCCCGCGGCTCCACTTCGACCTCGGCGCCGAGCTTCGCAGCGCGGCCGTGAGCTGGTCGATCCACGGGCCGGGGAACCCGTCCCTCGCGCAGGGGCGGGCGCGGCTCGGCAGGGCGGTGATGGGCGGGATCGACCACCGGGGGATGCCCGAGGCATCCGCGGAGGACGTGCTCGGGCAGGGGAGGGCGGCGGTCCACGACACGGCCGGGGAAGGGCTGCGCCTGACGCCGGGCTGCTCGGTGCCCCCCGAGGCGCCAGAGGCCAACCTCCGAGCGGTGATGGAGAGCGCGGAGGTCTGAGCGCTGCGCCGCTTGGCGGGCCGGACCGCGGTTGCTAGCATCGTGCTGCGGGGTGGAGCAGTCCGGTAGCTCGCTGGGCTCATAACCCAGAGGTCACGGGTTCAAATCCCGTCCCCGCGACGAAGC
>JAJPHY010000010.1 GCA_021325015.1 Actinomycetota bacterium
CCCGTCGAGACGATCTGGCACGTGCGTGCGTCGCGGGTCGTGCTCGCGAGCGGATGGTACGAGCGACCGATCCCGTTCGCCGGCGGCGACCTGCCGGGCGTCATGCTCGCGACGGCCGCGGCGCGCTACGTCGAGCGGTACGGGGTGACGCCCGGCGAGGCGGCGGTCGTCTTCGCGAACAACGCCTGGGGGCGGCAGGCGGCCGAGGTCCTCCGGGAGGCCGGGTGCGAGATCGTCGCGGAGGGGACGGTCCTTCGCACCGAGGGTGACGGCCGGGTCCAGCGGGCGGTGGTCCGAGAAGCCGACGGGCGCGAGCGAGCGGTGGAGGCCGACCTCGTCCTCGTCTCGGGCGGCATCAACCCGAACCTCAACCTGTGGCGGGCGATCGGCGGCGGGCTCCGCTTCGACGAGAAGCTCGCGTGCTTCGTCCCCGACGGCGATGGGCCACCGTGGCTCTCGGTGGCGGGCGCGGCCGCGGGCGAGGGACTCCCGGCGACCGAGCCCCGGTGGTTCGTCGAGGAGGGCGACGACGCCGAGAAGTTCGTCGACCTGCAGCGCGACCAGACGGTCGCCGACGTCCGCGAGGCCGTCGAGGCCGGCCTGCGGTCGATCGAGCACGTGAAGCGCGCCACCACGATCGGCACCGCAATCGACCAGGGACGCACGAGCGGGGTCCTCGCGGCCGCGATCGTGAACGCCGCGCTCGGCGCCGACCCCGGGGCGCAGGGGCCGTCGGGCGCCCGCCCCCCGGCCGCGCCGGTCGCGTTCGGCGTGCTCGCCGGTCCGCGCCGGGGGGAGCTGCTCGACCCGGTCCGCACGACGCCGATGCACGCCTGGCACGCCCGGCACGGCGCGGTGTTCGAGGACGTCGGGCAGTGGAAGCGCCCCCGGCACTACCCCCGGCCGGGCGAGGACCTGGAGTCGGCCGTGCTCCGCGAGTGCGCTGCGGTTCGGACCTCCGTCGGCGCGATGGACGCCTCGACGCTCGGCAAGATCGAGGTCGTCGGCCCCGACGCGCCCGCGTTCCTGGACCGCATGTACACGAACCGGATGTCGAACCTGCCGGTGGGCTCGATCCGCTACGGGCTCATGCTCGGGCTCGACGGCATGGTCGCCGACGACGGCGTGGCCATGCGCCTGGCGGAGGATCGGTACCTCGTCACCACCACCACCGGAGGCGCCGCGATGGTGCTCGACCGGTTCGAGGAGTGGCTCCAGACCGAGTGGCCGCATCTGCGCGTGTTCTGCACGAGCGTGACCGAGCAATGGGCGGTGGTCGCCGTGAACGGGCCGAAGGCCCGCGAGGTCGTCGCCGCGGTGGGGACCGACGTCGACCTCGCGCGCGAGGCCTTCCCCCACATGACGTTCCGCGACGGAAGGATCGCCGGCGTCCCGGGGCGGATCGCGCGCGTGAGCTTCTCCGGCGAGCTCGCGTTCGAGCTGCACGTCGCGGCGTGGCACGGCCTCCACGTGTGGGAGCGCGTGACCCAGGCCGGCGAGGCGCTCGGCCTCGTGCCCTACGGGACGGAGGCCATGCACGTCTTGCGCGCGGAGAAGGGCTACGTGATCGTCGGGCAGGACACCGACGGGACCGTGACCCCGCACGACCTCGGGATGGACTGGATCGTGAACCCGAGCAAGGGCGACTTCGTGGGCCGGCGCTCGCTCCGGCGGGCCGACCTGCGTCGTCCCGACCGGAAGCAGCTCGTCGGCCTGCTGCCGCTCGATCCCTCGGAACGGCTCCCCGAGGGCGCGCAGCTCGTCCTGGAGGACACCGGGCGCGTGCCGATGCGAATGGTCGGTCACGTGACATCGTCGTACCGAAGCGCCGCGCTCGGTCGCACGTTCGCGCTGGCGATGCTCGAGCGAGGCCGCGAGCGGCACGGCCGGACGGTGTTCGCGCCGCTGCCGGAGGGCACGATCGCCGCGACCGTGACGTCGCCGGTCTTTTGGGATCCGGAGGGGGTGCGTCTTCGTGAGGGTTGAGCGCGCGCGGAGCCCCCTCGTCGCCCTCGAGGGCGACCTGGCCCGGATCGGGGCTCGCGAGGTGGCGTTCCTCGCCCAGGTCTCGGTCCGCGTCCGGCCGCCGGTGGACGCGCTCGAGCTTCCGACCGAGCCGAACACGTGGGCGACCGACGGCGAGCGCGAGCTGCTCTGGCTCGGCCCCGACGAGTGGCTCGCGGTGAGCGAGACCCTCCCCGCCGACCAGCTCGCGGGCCGGCTCGAGCGCGCGTTGGCCGGCGCACCGCATGCGGTCGTGGACGTCTCGGCGGCGCGCGCGGTGTTCGAGCTCCGCGGCGGCGACCGCCTCGACCTGCTGTCGGCGGAGTGCGGCCTGGACCTCCACCCTCGCGTGTGGCGCCCGGGCGTCTGCGCGCAGACGCTGCTCGCGGACGTGGACGCGCTGCTCCAGGAGCGGGAGGGGTCGACCCGCGTGTTCGTTCGACCGTCGTTCGCGGCTCACGTCGTGCGGCGCCTCAGCGCCGGCATCGGGTAGCCGCGGATGTGCGCGCGGCCCAGGCGTAGGCGTCGGAGAAGCTCGCCTTGCGCCGCTCGATCCACTCGCGAAGCTCCTCGTCACCGCCTAATCTAACGACGTGACTCCACCGAAGGGGTGAGCCATCACCCGGCGGTTCAGGGTCTTCCAACGCAATGTGCAAAGCGCACGTCTTCACGTCTCACGATCTCACCTTGTACACCCGTCCAACGCTGGATGTGTCAGGCAGAGTTGACATGATCCCGTAGTCGTTGACCAGCTGTGTGTCCTTGTCGAGCGTGATGACCAAGACGCTCCCGCTCGGATCAGGCTGGCCCGGAGGCTCGAATCCGTTCTTATCCACGAACTGACCGGTCATGATTACCAGATACTCCTGCTGAGCCGGGTCTCCACCAGTTGTTCCCACCACTGGAGCCGCCGCCACCGCATCCGTCAACGCCCACTCGACCATCGTGGGATTCGGATCTCCTGCCATCTTCGCCTCGTCCATCGCGGCCGCGAGAACCCAGGTAGGCGGATCAGCTTGGGGGGCCGAAGGCGCCGCTACCCTTGCGCACGCCGCAGCAGCATTGTCATCGTGAGCATCGCAAGAGTAGTCCGCAATCTGTTCGGACGTTCACTCATGGGTCACGCACCTTTCGCTTCGAGCTCTCCACTGGAGATTGTCGGAGATTCCCGGGCTGGATGAGCTTCCCAGGTCGCTGCACTCGCTCGTCGACTCGAGCCCAGCTTCGAAACTGTTGCTATCCGGGGGGTTCGGTGACGACACTCCGCCACCATTGTTCGGCTGACTTCCGTCGATAAACACAGTCCAGGTATTGTTCCCGCTGTAGAGAATCTTCAGATGGTGCCATGTCCCGGCGCTGATGCTCGGCGTGGTAATTCTGTGCTCGAAGAAGCCGTAGCTGGGCCTATCGTCGGCCCAGTACCAGGTCAGGATGTTGCTGCCGTTCCAGCCGCGTGAATAGCCGATCTCCACCCAGGTAGACAGACTGGTCGAGTTGTTTGTCCCCTCCCAAAGCGAGGCGTTGATGTGGCCACCAGCAGCGTAGTCATACGCCGAGCCATCCTTGACGAAGATGTAGCTCTGCACTCCGTAGTTGTTCGGGGCGCTGAGATCCTGCGCCGCCCCGTACGTCCTCGCTGAACAATCCAACCCGAACGCGGGATGCCGCCCTGGGACGAGGACAGCAGCCGTGACGATGAACAGAACGATTACGATTCCCTTGCCTGGCCCAGAGAACCCTTGCATGTGGGCACTCTAGCCCCCCGCAGGTTGTCAATGGCGATTCCCTGACTGGCTCAGAGAATCGTCCCGCGGCTTCCCCCGCCACCGGTTCCTTGAAGCGAAGGCGACTCTCAGGCGTAGGCGTCGGGGACGCTCGCCTTGCGCTGCTCGATCCACTCGCGGAGCTCCTCGTCGACCGCCTCGTCGATCGGTGGCGGCTCGTACTCGGCGAGCATGCGCTTCCAGATCTCGTTCGCGCGCTGGGCGGCATCCTTCGAGCCGTCGAGCTCCCACTGCTCGAAGCTGTTGTTGTCGGCGACCGGCGACCGGTAGAAGGCCGTCTCGAAGTTCGCCAGCGTGTGCGGGTGCCCGAGGAAGTGCACGCCCGGCTCGTTCGACAGGATCGCCTCGAGCGCCTGACCGTTCTCGGACAGGTCGACCCCCTTGGCGAACGCGTGCCACATCCCGCACTGGTCGGCGTCCATCACGAACTTCTCGTAGCCGAACGCGAGCCCGCCCTCGAGCCACCCGGCCGCGTGGAGCACGAAGTTCACCCCACCGAGGATCGTGGGCTGCATGGTGTTGGCCGACTCGAACGCCGCCTGCGCGTCGGGGATCTTCGAGGCGCAGAGCGCGCCGCCGCTCCGGAACGGAACGCCGAGCCGGCGCGCGAGCTGGCCCATCACGTACAGCACCAGCGCGGGCTCGGGGGTTCCGAAGGTCGGCGCTCCCGACTGCATCGAGATCGACGAGGCGAACGACCCGAGCACGACCGGCGCGCCGGGCCGCACGAGCTGCACGTAGGCCATCCCGGCGAGCGCTTCGGCGAGCGTCTGCGTGGCCGTTCCGGCGACGGTCGCCGGACTCATCGCCCCCGAGAGGATGAACGGCGTCATGATCACGGCCTGGTTGTGCTCGGCGTAGACGCGGGCCGCCCCGATCATCGTCGCGTCCCACACGAGGGGGGAGTTCGCGTTGATCAGGCTCATGATCACCGTGTGGGAATCGAGGTGGTCCGGGCCGAAGACGATCTTCGCCATCTCCACCGTGTCCCGCGCGCGGTCGGGGTGCGTGACCGACCCCATGAACGGCTTGTCGCTCCACCGCAGGTGCGCGTAGACCATCTCGAAATGCCGCTTGTTGACCGGCAGGTCGACCGGCTCACACACCGTGCCGCCGGAGTGGTGCAGGTACGGCGAGAGGTACGCGAGCTTGACGATGTTGCGGAAGTCCTCGATCGTCCCGTACCGGCGTCCGCGGTCGAGGTCGCGCACGAACGGCGTCCCGTACGAGGGAGCGAACACGGTCGCGTCGCCCCCGATCCGAACGCTGTTGGCCGGGTTCCGCGCCTCCTGGACGAACTCCGGCGGCGCGCTCGCCTGCACGATGCTCCGGCACATCCCCCGCGGGAACCGAACGCGCTCGCCCTGAACGTCGGCGCCGGCCTCTCGCAGCGTGGCGAGCGCCTGGGGATCGCCGCGGAACTCGATGCCGACGCGCTCGAGGATCGTGTCCGCGTTGTGCTCGATCAGCTCGAGCCCCTCCTCGGAGAGCACCTCGACCGGCTTCAGCGTGCGCGTGATGAACGGCACGTGCTCGGCGACCGCGTGGAGCCTCGCCGCCTGGCGCGCCGCGCGCCCGCCGCTCCGTCTCCCGGCCCTGGACTCGCTCACGCCCGACTCCTCCCTCTCGACTCGCTCACGCCAGACTCTTCCTCGTGCCCTCGCGCCCGGTCCCTTCTGCGACCCTCGCGCCCGCCGCCGACACCGGCCCCGGCCCGCCTGGGGAACGGCACGACGGCGGCGAGCCGATCGAACGGGTCGGTCGCGTGCGGGATGCCCATCGCGTCGATGAAGTGCTCCTGGAACCGTGGCTCGACGGCGGTCTCCACCTTCTCGACGCGCCGGACGACCTCCTCGATCTCGGCCCGCGCGGCCCGGTTCAGCAGCGCGATCCTCGCGCCGGTCCCGGCCGCGTTGCCGGCGGCGCTCACGCGCTCGAGGTCGCAGTCCGGCACCAGGCCGAGCACCATCGCGTGCATCGGGTCGATGTGGCTGCCGAACGCCCCCGCGAGGCGGATGCGGTCGACCCGATCCACACCGAGCCGGTCCATGAGCAGCCGGCACCCCGCGTAGAGCGCGCCCTTCGCGAGCTGGATCGCGCGCACGTCGTGCTGGGTGATGACGATCCGCGGCTGCGCGTCCGAGAGCACGTACCCGAACGTCCGCTCGTGCGGGACGATCCGCGG
>JAJPHY010000136.1 GCA_021325015.1 Actinomycetota bacterium
AGCGCGCTGATCCCCATCCTGTTCGTGTTCGCCGCGATCAAGTTCCTCCTCGTGGTGCTCTGGTACATGCATCTCCGGTTCGACAGCCGCACCTACGCCCGGTTCTTTACGCTCGGGCTCGCGGGGGCGATCACCCTGTTCCTCGTCGTGCTCCTGACGTTCAAGACGTTCGCACGCTGATGGGTCTTCCTCCCTTCCACGTGCACCTGGAGGTGATCCTCCTCCTCGCGGGCGTCGAGGTCGGGTACCTGCTCGCGGTCCGTCGCGGCCGGGTGGGGTCCGACGACGCCGGCGACCGTCGCCGGATCGTGCTGTTCTCCCTGGGGATGCTCGCCCTGCTCGCCGCGATGAGCTGGCCCATCCACGACCTGGCCGAGGACCTGTTCTCGGTCCACATGGTGCAGCACCTGCTCTTCGAGCTCGTGGCCCCGCCGCTCCTGATCGCGGGCATGCCGGCGCGGCTGCTGCGCGGGCTGCTTCGGCCCCGCCCCGTGGAGGTGGTGATCCGGTTCGTCACCCGTCCGCTCGTCGCGCTGATCATCTTCAACGCCGTCCTGCTGCTCATCCACTGGCCGGCCGTGGTCGAGCTGCAGCTTCGCTCGGAGGTCGCGCACGACCTCCTGCATCTGCTCATGCTCGCGAGCGGGCTGGTGATGTGGTGGCCGGTGATGTCCCCGCTGCCCGAGATGCCGGCGCTGTCCCCGCCCGCCCAGATGATGTACCTGTTCTTCCAGTCGCTCGCACCGACGATCCCCGCGTCGTTTCTGACTTTCGGGTCCACCCTGCTCTATCCGGCATACGCAACGGCCCCGCGGGTCTGGGGGATCTCGGCGCTGTCGGACCAGCTGGTGGCCGGGCTGATCATGAAGATCGCCGGCGGCCTGTACCTCTGGGGGTTCATCGCGGTCATCTTCTTCCGCTGGCACGACCGCGAGGAGCGAGAGGGGTGGGACGCCCTGGCCCTTCACGGGGTGCAGCGGGATGTGCGGGCGGGCCTGGCCAAGAAGGCGGAGCCGTCGAGACCATGAGGAAGGACGTCCGCGAACGTCTCGTGCTGCCGGTCGCGCTTCCGGTCGGCATCCTGGTGGGGCTCGCCGCCGTGCTCTTCGGGTTCTCGAGGATCCTGCTGTCGCTCTCGCACACCGCCGCCACGGCCACGGCGCTCGTCGTCGCGTTCTCGATCGTCGTGATCTCCGCGGTGGCGGCGAGCCGCAAGGTCGTCCGGGCGTCGAGCCTGGCCTCCATGGCCGGCGCCATCGTCGGCGTCGCGATGCTCGCGGGCGGGATCGCCCTGATCGGGGTGAGCCCCCAGAAGGCCGAGGGCGGGGGCGGCGGCGGCGGCCCGGCGGTGAACGTCGTCGCCGAAGGGCTGAAGTTCGACACGGCCGAGATCGACCTCCCGGCCAACACGCCCTCGACGATCCACTTCGAGAACAAGGACGCGGGCGTCCAGCACAACATCGCGATCTTCCAGGACGACACGCTCAAGACGCTCCTGTTTCGTGGCGACCTCGTCACGGGTCCGGGATCCGCCGACTATCAGGTTCCGGCGCTCCCGCCCGGCACCTACTACTTCCACTGCGACGTCCACCCGACGATGAACGGCAAGGTGGTCGTCGGCGCGTCCTCGAGCCCGACGCCGGCGACGACGTCCGGTTCTGGCGGCGGCGCGACGGCGAGCCCCTCCACGGTGACCGCCGAGGGAATCCGGTTCGACACCGACCACATCGACCTGCCCGCGAACACCCCGGTGTCCCTGACGTTCAGGAACAACGACGCCGGAACCCCGCACAACATCGCGATCTACACGGACAGCTCGCTCTCGAAGGCCCTGTTCAAGGGCCAGATCGTGACGGGCCCGGCGACCGTCACCTACCAGATTCCCGCGCTGCCGCCGGGCACGTACTACTTCCACTGCGACGTCCACCCGACGATGAACGGGTCGGTCACGGTCGGCTAAAAGGCCGGTCCGCTCGATCGTGTGCGAGCATGCGGGGGTCGATGAGGCGCTCCGTCGTGCTGGTGCTGGCGCTCGTCGCGGTGGCAGGCTGCGCGCGCTCGGCGGGTAGCGGTTCCGCGATCCGGGTGATCTCGCGCCCCCTTCCGTCTCTGCCGACCTCGTTGCTCGGCGGCGGGACGCTCGACCCGAGCCTGTACCGTGGCAAGGTACTGGTGCTGAACGTCTGGGCGACCTGGTGCGGGCCGTGCCGGCGCGAGCAGCCGGTGCTCGAGCGCGCCTGGCGCGCCTACCGGGATCGGGGAGTCGTGTTCCTCGGCATCAACTACACGGACGACCCGGCGGCGGCGAAGGCCTACCTCCGGGAGTTCGGCGTCACCTACCCGAGCGTCCGCGACCCTGCCGGCACGACCGGCGCGTCGCTCGGCTTCGTGGGGCTCCCCGATACCTACGTCGTGGACCGAACGGGGACGATGCGCCGGTGGGCGTTCGGCGCCGTGGACGCCGGGGAGCTCGACCGGATGATCTCCGAGGTGCTCGCCGAGGGCTCCTGAGCCCGCTCGCCCCGGCTCAGCGGCCCGGGGGCAGGACGGCGTCGGCCGCCACTGCCGCGAACAGCGCGGCGAGGTACACGATCGAGAAGCGATACAGACCCACCGCGAGGTCCGGCGTCCGCTCACGCCACAGCCGCAGCGCCCGGTGGACGAACATGCCGCCCAGCACGATCGCCGCGGCGAGGTACACGGGCCCCATGTGGCCGACCGGGAAGAGCACGAGGCTGGTGGCGAACAGGGCGAGCGAGTACAGAAGGATCTGGCGCCTGGTCTCCTCCTCGCCGCGCACCACCGGCAGCATCGGCACGCCGGCGGCCGCGTAGTCGCTTCGATACCGCATCGACAGCGCCCAGAAGTGCGGCGGAGTCCAGACGAACACGATCGCGAACAGGACCCATGCGGGCGCTCCCACCGATCCCCGCACGGCGGCCCACCCGACCAGCGCCGGCGCGGCGCCGGCAGCGCCGCCGATCACGATGTTCTGCACGCTCGTGCGCTTCAGCCAGAGCGTGTAGACGAACACGTAGAAGGCGATGGCCGCCAGCGCCAGTGCCGCGGCCAGCAGGTTCACCGTGATCGCGAGCAGGAAGAACGACGTCGCCCCGAGCGCGTAGCCGAACCGCAGCGCGTCGAGAGGGGCGACCCGGTGGGCAGGCAGCGGGCGCTTCCGGGTCCGTCGCATGACTTCGTCGATGTCACGATCCAGGTAGCAGTTCACGGCGTTGGCCGATGCCGCGGCGAGCGCGCCCCCGACCAGCGTCGACAGGACCAGCGCCGGGGAGGGCATCCCACGGGCCGCGAGCACCATGGCGGGAACCGTGGTGACGAGCAGGAGCTCGATGATCCTGGGCTTGGTGAGGGCCACGTAGGCGGCGGTGGTCTCGCGGAGGGACCGTCCGCCGACCGGGCGCTTCTCCGGCCGGTCGCCGGCGGGAGCGGCGGCCGGCGCCCGACGGGAGGCGACCGCGAGGGCGACCGCCACGGCCCAGATCAGCGCCGCGAGCGCGACGTGGCTCGCCCTCGCCCAGGATCGGAGCCCGGTCCACACGTTCGCCGCGCCCACCAGGACCTGCCCCAGGTACAGGAGTAGCAGCAGCGTCGCGAGCCGGACCAGCGCCGGCGGGCGCTCGGGGACCGTGCGAACGCGGATCGCCGTCCAGACCACCAGCAGGGTGACGACCGCCGCGACGACGCGGTGGAGGAACATCACGGTCGCTGCCCCACCCAGGGTCGGCACGAGCCGCCCGTTCATGAGCGGCCAGTCCTGGAACACGACCCCCGCGTCCCTCGCCCGGACGTACGTCCCGACCAGCAGGAGGACGTAGGTGGCGAGTGCCGTCCAGAGAGCGAGCCTGGCGAAGCCGCGGTCGCCGACCGTCGGCAGCTCGACGCCGGAGGCGACGACGAGCACGTAGACGAGGACGGCGAGCACGAGCATGGCCACCGCGAAGTGGACGGTGACCCAGGCGGGATCGAGGCCCGTGTTCACCACGATCCCGCCGAGCACTGCCTGGACGAGGATCAGCGGGGCGGCCGCGACCGATGGCCAGACGATCCGGGGATGGCCCCGGAGCCGTCGGAAGGCGACGATCGCCTGGACCAGCACGAGCGCGGTGGAGACCACGACGAGCGATCGGTGGGTGTACTCGATCAGGGCGTGGTACCGAAGCGGCGGAATCCACCGACCGAAGCAGCGGGGCCAGTCGGGACACCCGTCTCCGGAGTTGGTCGCGCGCACCAGCCCCCCCCACGCGATCAACGCGAGCGTGGCCAAGGAGCTCGACCAGGCAAGCGTGCGGAAGCGGCTCATGCAGATGTGGGCCCGCCCATCGGACAGGCGAACACTATAGTCCTCGACGCGGCCGGCCGCGATGGGTGGTGTCCGGCCGGGCCGGTGCGCCCGGCGCTGCTCGGCTTGCGATACTTCGCTTCGTGCAACGAGAAGCCGTCCCGGCCGCAACCGCGCTCGACGACGTTCGCGCCCACGTGGAGCGGAGGCTCCGGGGCTTCCTCGCGGAGCGCCGCGCGTCACTGGCCCAGCTTGACCCCGGTGCCGCAACCCTGGTCGGTGAGCTCGAGCGCCTGGTCGAGGCCGGCGGCAAGAGGATCCGTCCGGTGTTCTGCGTCTGGGGATATCGGGCGGCGGGAGGGGAGGGCGGCGAGCCGATCCTCAGGGCCGCCGGGGCGCTCGAGCTGTTCCACCTGTTCGCCCTCGTGCACGACGACGTGATGGACGAAAGCGACACGCGCCGAGGGGTCCCGTCCACTCACCGCCGTTTCGCGGCCGAGGCTCCCCCCGGCGTTCCGAGCCCCGAGCGCTTCGGTCGGTCGGTGGCCGTCTTGGTGGGGGACCTGGCGGCGGTGCTCGCGGACGAGCTGCTGCTCGGATCGGGGTTCCCGCCCGAGCGGCTGCTGCCCGCCCTGCGGCGCTACGGGCGGATGCGGGAGGAGGTGGCGGCCGGCCAGCTGCTCGACCTTCGTGGTGAGGCCGGCGCGGGCGAGGGGCGTGCGCGAGCGGTAGCGGCGCTCAAGACCGGTGCCTACACGGTCGAGGGGCCCCTGCACATCGGGGCGATCCTCGCGGGAGGGACGCCGGAGCTTCTGGAACGCCTCTCCGCGTACGCGCGTCCTCTCGGCGAGGCCTTTCAACTCCGGGACGACGTGATCGATCTCGGTCCGAACGCCGCGCCGGGCGTCGAGCCACGAACCGTGAATCGACTGATCTCGGAGGCGGTGGCGGCCCTCGAAGGCGCCCGGCTCGCACCGGAGGCGAGGGCGGCGCTCGTGTCCCTCGCCGAGCTGCTGTGGCTGCCGGAGCGGTGAGCGTGGACGCAGCCCGCGCCCGGCGGATGTTCGGCGGGCTCCCGGTCGTGAGCGTCGCCACCGTCGATCCAACCGGGGCGCCCCACGTCGTGCCCCTGTGGTTCGTCTGGCCGGAGGACGCGATCTACGTCTCGACGAGGCGGTCGAGCCGGACCTGGGCCAACGCGAGTGCCGACCCGAGGGTGGCGCTCACCGTCGACATCGGCCGGAGCTGGGTCGAGCTCGCGGGGATCGTCGTGCGTGGGACGGCGGAGCTCCTACCCCACGATCACCCGTCGATGCGCGCTCCGATCTCGGCATGGCACGACAAGTACCGGTCCCTCCTCGCTGCCGACGGCTTCGCCCGCTTCGCCGAGGAGGTGGAGGCCCTGGCCTTCTTGCGGATCGTGCCGGAGCGGATCGTCGCGTGGGACCACGCCAGGCGGTAGCGCCTTGCGGTCGCCTGGGACCACGCCCAGTGAGGAGCGCCTTGCCGTAGTCGAGTGGCCCGGTCTAGGCTTTGTGAACGGCTTCACAAGTCGCTAGGATCTTGTGAAATCTTTCACAAGCGGTGGGGGAATCCGAGGTCGTGACCGGTCCGACGAACACGAGCCAGCGGGTGGACGTGCTGGTCGTGGGTGCCGGCCCCGGAGGCTCCGCCGCCGCGTATCACCTCGCCCGTCACGGCATCGACGTCCTGCTCCTCGAGCGATCCGCCTTTCCCCGCGACAAGGTGTGCGGGGACGGTCTCACCCCGCGGGGCGTGAAGGCTCTGCAGCGGATGGGCGTGGACGTGGACGAACCGGGGTTCGAGCGCGTCCGGGGTCTCCGGATCTACTCGAGGAAGGTCACTCTCGAGCTTCCCTGGCCGAGGCTCGAGCGCTACCCGGACTTCGGGCTCGTCCGGACGCGTCGGGACTTCGACGAGCTCCTGGCCCGCCGGGCGCAGAAGGCCGGGGCCGTCCTCCGGGAGGGGACCGAGGCGGTGGCGCCCCTCGTCCGCGACGGGTGGGTTGAGGGCGCGGTGGTTCGCCCCACGGGCGGGGGGGCCTCCGCGGAGGTTCGCGCGCGCTTCGTCGTCGCGGCCGATGGCGCCTCCTCGAGGCTCGCGGGGCAGGTCGGCGTCCGGCGCGACTCGACCCGTCCCCTCGGGATCGCCGCGCGCCGCTACTACCGCGCGGTTCGGAGCCCCGGCCCGTGGCTCGAGGTCTGGATGGACCTGTGGGACGGCGACTCGCTCATGCCGGGGTACGGCTGGCTCTTCCCGCTCGCGGACGGCCGCGTGAACGTGGGCGCCGGTCTCCTGAACACCTTCCGGGACTTCCGAAACGTCTCGGCGCAGCGGGTGTTCGACGCGTTCGCTCGGATGCTCCCCGCGGACTGGGGGGTTGGCGAGGACTCGGCGGACGGACGGGTGCTCTCCGGGCCGCTGCCGATGGGCATGAACCGCACGCCGCAGGCCGTTCCGGGCATGCTGGTCGTGGGCGATGCGGCCGGGGTCGTCAATCCGTTCAACGGCGAGGGGATCGCGTATGCGATGGAGTCCGGCGAGGTGGCGGCCGAGCTGATCCACGACGCGCTCGTCCGGCGGCGTCCGGGGCTCGCCCAGATGTACCCGGCCGTGCTCCGCGAGCGCTACGGCCGGTACTTCCACGTGGGGCGGAGGTTCGTCCGGCTGATCGGCAACCCTGCGGTGATGCGGACGTTCACCGACTACGGGCTCCCGCAGGAATGGCTCATGCGGTTTGCGCTCCGGTTCATGGGCAATCTGACCGATGGGCGGTCCGGCGACGTCCAGGACCGCCTGATGGACGCGCTCGTACGGCTCGCGCCGGCGTCGTGAGGATGTGAGGGCATGCTCTCGGAGTACCTGCCTATCGTCGTGCTCGCGGCCCTCGCGCTGGCCTTCGCCGTGGCGTCGCTGGTCGTGTCGTCGCTCCTGCGCCCTCACCGCCCCACGCCGGCCAAGCTCGCGCCGTACGAGTGCGGGATCGAGCCCCAGCGCCTGCCGAAGGGTGAACGCTTCCCCGTGAAGTTCTACGTGCTGGCCATGCTGTTCATCGTGTTCGACGTCGAGACGATCTTCCTGTTCCCCTGGGCGGTGGGGTTTCGCCGGCTCGGTCTGTTCGGGCTGGTCGAGATGGTCGTGTTCATCGGCCTCGTGTTCGTGGCCTACCTGTACGTCTGGCGTGAGGGTGGCCTGGACTGGAACGAGCCGGTTCGGCGGTCGGGGGAACGTGAGCAGGTGGGGGAGGCGCTTCGTGCCGGTTGAGCGCCTCCCGGGGCGGCACGACGGACGCGCCACCTCCGACGTCGAGGAGGAGGTCAGACGGGGCGTCTTGCTCACGACGCTCGACCGCGCCGTGAGCTGGGCGCGTAAGCAGTCGATGTGGCCGGTGACGTTCGGCCTTGCCTGCTGCGCCATCGAGATGATGGCCACGGGGGCCGGCGACTACGACCTGTCCCGCTGGGGCATGGAGCTCTTCCGGGCATCGCCGCGCCAGGCCGACCTGATGATCGTCGCCGGACGGGTCTCGCAGAAGATGGCCCCCGTGCTCCGGACGGTCTACGACCAGATGCCCGAGCCGAAGTGGGTGATCTCCATGGGCGTGTGCGCCTCGGCGGGGGGGATGTTCACGAACTACGCGATCGTCCAGGGCGTGGACACGATCGTCCCCGTGGACGTGTACGTCCCGGGCTGCCCCCCCAAGCCGGAGATGCTGATGTACGGCATCCTGCGTCTCCACGAGAAGGTCCGAACCCGGGGGCGGGTGCGATGAGGCCGGAGGAGCTCGCGGAGCGGGTGCGGGCGCGCGTTCCCGAGGTCACGGTGGCGCGGGGTGAGGCCACGGTGGTCGTCGACCGGGCCCGGGTGCTCGCGGTGCTCGCCGAGGTCCGGCGCGACGACGACCTCGCCTTCGACTTCCTCTCGAGCGTCACCGCGACGGATTGGCCGGGGCGGGCCCCCCGGTTCTGGGTGAGCTACGAGCTGAGCTCGACCCGTCACCGCCATCGCCTGCGGGTGAAGGTGGGGATCGATGAGGACGACGCCCGCCTGCCGTCGGTGACCTCGCTGTTCCCGACCGCCGACTGGCACGAGCGCGAGACCTTCGATCTCTACGGCATCGTCTTCGACGGTCATCCGAACCTCAGCCGGATCCTGCTCCCCGACGACTGGGAGGGCCATCCGCTGCGCAAGACGGAGGAGCTCGGCGGGGTCGACACCCGCTACAAGGGAGCCTTCGTGCCTCCCGTGGACCGGAGGACGACGTGAGCGAGACCTCCAGCCGCCTCGATCTCGAGCACGTGGACCCCGACGAGGTCCGCGAGGAGACCATGATCATCAACATGGGCCCGCAGCACCCCTCGACGCACGGAGTGCTGCGCCTGCTGCTCGAGCTCGACGGTGAGAACGTCGTGTCCTGCCAACCGATCGTCGGGTACCTCCACACGGGCATCGAGAAGAACTGCGAGTACCGCACGTGGCAGCAGGGGGTCGCCTACGTCACCCGCGCCGACTACCTCGCGCCGTTCTTCAACGAGCTGGGATACTGCCTGGCCGCGGAACGGCTGCTCGGAATCGAGGCTCCGCCGCGCGCGCAGGTGCTGCGAGTGCTGTTCTGCGAGATGAACCGCATCGCGTCGCACCTCGTCTGGCCGGCGACCACCGGGATGGAGCTCGGGGCGATCTCGATGATGCTGTACGGGTTCCGGGAGCGCGAGGTCATCCTCGATGTCTTCGAGGCAGCCACCGGCCTGCGGATGAACCACTCGTACTTCCGGATCGGCGGGGTGATCATGGACCTCCCGCCCGACGGACCGGCCCAGATCCGAGAGTTCCTCCGCGTGATGCCGGGCCGGATCCGCGAGTACGAGCGGATCCTGTCCGAGAACCCGATCTGGCTCGAACGCAACCGGGGCGTCGGGCACCTGTCCGCGGACCGGGCGCTCGCGTTCGGCGTGACGGGCCCGATGCTCCGGGCGGCGGGCGTGGCGCGTGACGTTCGCAAGGACGAGCCCTACTGCGGGTACGAGACCTACGAGTTCGGCGTCCCGACGGCGAGCGAGGGCGACTGCTATGCGCGGTACTTGGTTCGCGTCGAGGAGATGAAGCAGTCGCTCGGGATCGTCGAGCAGTGTCTCGACCGCCTGGCCGAGCCGGGTCCGGTCATGGTGGAGGATCCGAAGCTCCGCTGGCCGGCGCAGCTCGAGGTCGGGCCGGACGGCATTGGCAACTCGCCGGCGTACGTGCGCCACATCATGGAGGAGTCGATGGAGGCCCTGATCCACCACTTCAAGATGGTGACCGAGGGGATCTCCGTCCCGGCGGGGGAGGTGTACCAGCCGGTCGAGAGCCCTCGAGGCGAGCTCGGCTACTACCTGGTGTCGGACGGAGGCCATCGTCCCTACCGGGTCAAGATCCGCGACCCCTCGTTCGTGAACCTCCAGGCCGTTCCCGCGATGCTCGAGGGCGCGCTCGTGGCCGACGCGATCGCCGTGATCGCGAGCGTGGACCCGGTGATGGGCGGGGTGGATCGCTGATGGCCGTGCTCACTCCGGAGCTGCGTGCCGAGGCCGAGCGCATCAAGGCCCGCTACCCGGCGGGCCGGGAGCGCTCCGCGATCATGCCCCTCCTGTACCTCGTGCAATCGGTGGAGGGGCGGGTCACGCAGGACGGCCTGCGGGAGGTGGCGAGCCTTCTCGGCATCACGACGGCCGAGGTCGAGGCGGTCGCCGGGTTCTACACGATGATCCGCCTGCGGCCGACCGGGCGGTACGTGGTCTCCGTGTGCACGAACCTCGCGTGCGCGCTGCGGGGCGCCCGCGGCGTGCTCGAGGCCGCCCGCCGGACGGCCGGCGTCCCGACCGACGGCGAGCTGTCCGAGGACGGCCTGTTCACGGTGCACGAGGAGGAGTGCCTGGCCGCCTGCGACGCCGCGCCCGTCGTCGCGGTGAACTTCGCGAACTACGACCGGATGACCGAGGCGACGGTCTCGGAGCTGATCGAGGCGCTCCGTCGGGGCGAGGAGCCCCCGCCCGCGCGCGGTCCCTTCCCGGGCGACTTTCGCCTCGTCTCACGCCTGCTGGCCGGCGTGCCGGAGTCGGTCGGCGCCGGCGCTCCGGAGGCCACCGCGACCGCCGAGGAGCCTCTTAGGTGAGCGAGCCGGTGCGCATCCTCACGGGCCGGTGGCGCGAGCCCGACACGGTCTGGATCGACCGCTACCTCGAGACGGGCGGCTACGAAGGGCTGCGACGGGCCCTCGCGATGAGCCCGCAGGAGGTCATCGAGGTCGTGAAGGCATCCGGTCTTCGAGGGCGCGGGGGTGCCGGCTTCCCGACCGGCGTCAAGTGGTCGTTCGTCCCGCAGGACACCGGCAAGCCCACGTATCTCGTCGTGAACTTCGACGAATCCGAGCCGGGGACCTTCAACAACCGCGAGCTCGTGGAGCGGGACCCGCATCAGTTCCTCGAGGGGGCGATCATCGCCGCGTACGCCGTCCAGAGCCACACGGCGTTCATCTACTGCCGGGGGGAGTTCCTCTGGCCGGGGCGGATCCTCGAACGCGTCGTGGCCGAGGCGTACGACCGGGGCTTCCTCGGCAGGGACATCCTCGGCAGCGGGTACGACCTCGAGGTGGTGATCCACCGCGGTGCGGGAGCGTACATCTGCGGCGAGGAGACCGCGCTCCTGTCCTCGCTCGAAGGGTATCGAGGGCAGCCCAGGCTCCGCCCGCCGTTCCCCGCGGTCGAGGGGCTGTACGCGTCTCCGACGCTGATCAACAACGTCGAGACCCTGTCGAACGTGCCCCACATCCTGGTGAACGGGCCGGAGTGGTTCCGGGGGTTTGGCCCGGAGAAGTCGCCGGGCACCAAGCTGTTCTCGGTCTCCGGCAAGGTCGAGCGGCCGGGCAACTACGAGGCCCCCATGGGCACGCCCGCCCGGGTGGTCATCGAGGAGATGGCCGGCGGGGTGCTCGGCGGCAAGAGACTCAAGGCCTGGACGCCGGGCGGGTCCTCGACGCCCTTCCTCACCGCGGAGCACCTCGACGTCGGCTTGGACTTCGAGAGCATCCAGGCGGCTGGCTCTCTGCTCGGGACCGGGGCGATCATGGTGTGCGACGAGACCGACTGCATGGTCGAGGTCACTCGCCGGCTGCTGCAGTTCTACGCCCACGAGTCCTGCGGGAAGTGCACGCCCTGCCGCGAGGGCACGTGGTGGGTGGTCCGCGTCCTGGGTCGCATCGAGGCCGGTGCCGGCCGCCCCGAGGACCTGCCCCTGCTCGACGACCAGTGCACGAACATGCTCTTCCGCGGCTTCTGCGCGCTCGTGGACGGCGCGGTGTCCCCGATGAGCTCCTCGCTCGCCTACTTCCGGGACGAGTACGAGGCGCACGTCCGCGAGCATCGGTGTCCGGTGACCGGCAGGGGTCCGGGGCTCGTGGCCGAGCAGGGGGCGCGCGAGGAGGCTCCCGCCGCCACGACCGTGCCCTCGTGGGCAGACCTCGCCGAGGAGCTCGGATGAGTGTTGAGCCGGAGCCCGTCACGCTCACGATCGACGGCAAGGAGGTGACGGTGCCGACGGGCACGCTGGTCATCCGCGCTGCCGAGCAGCTCGGGATCGAGATCCCCCGCTTCTGCGACCACCCGTTCCTCGATCCGGTCGGCGCCTGCCGGCAGTGCTACGTCGAGATCGAGGGCCAGCGCAAGCTCTTCACGGCGTGCACCACCGAGGTCGCCGCCGGGATGGTCGTGCACACGCAGAACACCTCGGAGCTCGCGCACGAGGGCCAGGTGGCGAACCTCGAGTTCCTGCTCATCAACCACCCGCTCGACTGCCCGATCTGCGACCGGGGCGGCGAGTGCCCGCTTCAGGACCAGACGATGGCGTTCGGCCCGGGGGAGAGCCGGTACATCGAACCAAAGCGCGTCTACCGCAAGCCGATCCCGCTGTCGCCGCTCGTGCTGCTCGACCGGGAGCGGTGCGTGCTCTGCGCGCGATGCACGAGGTTCTGCGACCAGATCTCGGGCGACCGGTTCATCGAGATGTTCGCTCGCGGCGCCGGGCAGCAGGTCGCCATCGCGGCCGGGGAGGACTTCCGCTCGCCGTTCTCCGGCAACACGATCCAGATCTGCCCCGTCGGCGCGCTCACCGCGTCGACGTACCGGTTCGTGGCCCGCCCGTTCGACGTCCACGTCGCGGACGGGATCTGCGGCCACTGCTCGGCCGGCTGCAACGTGCGCGTCGACGTCCGCCGCGGCGAGGTGGTGCGGGTCTTGGCCCGGGACAACGCCGAGGTCAACGACGCGTGGATCTGCGACAAGGGCCGGTTCGCGTTCCGCGCCGCCGACGGCCCCGGACGGGTGACGACCCCGCTGATTCGCGAGCGCGGGCTCGAGCCGGCGTCGTTCGACGAGGTGCTCGGCCGTGTGGCCGAGTGGTCTCGGGGGGCGCGGGTGGCCTTCCTCACCGGGGGCCGCCTGGCCGACGAGGACGCGTTCGCGCTGTCCAAGCTCGCGCGGGTGGCGTTCGGCACCAACGACCTCGACCACCGCCGAGCGTTCCACGGCGGGCTCGCCGAGGAGCTCGAGGCCGCGTCCGCCCTGCGGGTCACTTACCGAGACGTCGAGCGCGCGGGGGCGATCCTCGTCGTGGGCCTGGATGCGGAGCAGGAGGTCCCGATCCTGCACCTTCGAATCCGCAAGGCCGCCCGGCGCGGAGCTCGCGTGTTCGTGGTCCACTCGCGCGAGACCCGGCTGAGCGACGTGGCCGAGCACCTTCTCTGCCGACCGGGGCAGGAGGGGGCGGTGCTGGAGCGGCTGATCGAGGGCGGCGCCGCCGGCTCCGACGAGGAGCGGGTCGCCCGGGCGCTCCGGACGGCCGAGGGCGCGGTGGTCCTGGCGGGGTCGCTCCTGGCCGAGCATCCGCTCGCGACCGACGTGGCCCTGCGGCTGTCGCGGAGGCTGGGTGCGGGGTTTGCGCTCGTGCCCAGGCGGGCCGGCGATCGGGGCGCGTTGCGCGCCGGCGTGCACCCGGCGCTGCTCCCCGGCGGACGGCGGCTCGCCGTCGCGAGCGAGCGCGCGGAGGTCGAGGCCGTTTGGGGCGAGCTCCGCAGCTCGGAGCCCGGCCGGAACGGGCGGGAGATCCTCGAGGCGTGCGCGCGACGTGAGATCGACGTGCTGTTCCTCGTCGGGGTCGATCCGCTGCGCGACGTGCCGGACGCCGCGCTCGCGCGCCGGGCGCTGGAGAACGTTCCGGTCAAGGTGGTGCAGTCGCTCGAGCTCGGGGAGCTCGAGCCGTACGCGGACGCGTTCCTGCCCGCCGCCGCGCTCCACGAGCGCGAGGGCCACCTGACGACCTGGGAGGGGCGCAGCCAGCGCACCCGGCCGGTCCGGGCACCGGCCGGTCTGTCCCGGCCCGACTGGGAGATCTTCGCCGGGCTGGCCGAGGCCGTGGGGGCGCCGCTTGGGTTCGGCTCGGTGGAGGAGCTGCGGGAGGAGATGGAGGCGCTGCTCGCGCCGCGAGAGGTCTCCGAACGGCCGACCGCGTGGGTGGGCGCCGGAGTCCCGCAGTGGCTCGACGAGGTCACGCTGTTCACCTACCCGCTCCTCGTCGACGAGGGACGGCTGTCCGAGGGCGCCTCGGAGCTCAAGGCCGCGCTCGAGGAGCCGGCGTTCGTGGAGGTCCACCCGGAAGACGCCGAGAGGCTCCACCTCGCGGACGGGGGGTGGGCGAGGGTGCGCACGGGGGCGGGCGAGGCGACCCTGCCGGTTCGCGTGAGCTCGCGGGTCGCGCAGGGGTCGGTGTTCGTGCCGTTCAACCAACCAGGTCTCGAGGCCAACCGGCTGCTGTCCGGCCGGTTCACGGCGGCCGCGACGCTCGAGGCCGTGCCCGGAGGCGGAGAAGGAGCGCGGGGGGGCGAGGGGATCGCCGGACCGGAGGCGAAGACCTGATGGACTGGCTCGACTGGCTCCTGCTCGCCGCCCGCGTCGTGGTCGTGTTCTTCGTGCTCCTGCTATCGGTGATCCTGCTCGTCTGGGTGGAGCGCAAGGTGGTCGCGGACATGCAGACGCGCAAGGGGCCGATGCGCGCCGGTCCGCGCGGTGTCCTGGTCTCGCTCGCCGACGGGATCAAGCTGTTCTTCAAGGAGGGCATCACGCCCGCCCTCGCCGACCGGCCCGTGTATCTGATCGCGCCGATCGTGTCGATGCTGCCGGCATTCCTCGCGTTCGCCGTGATCCCGTTCGGTACCGGGGTGACGCTGTTCGGCAGGCGAGTCCCCTTCCAGATCGCCGACCTGAACGTCGGGATTCTGTGGGTCCTGGCGATGAGCTCGATGATGGTCTACGGGATCGTTCTCGCCGGGTGGTCGAGCGGCTCGAACTACCCACTCCTCGGCTCGATCCGGTCGTCGGCCCAGATGATCAGCTACGAGGTGGGGATGGCCCTCGCGCTGGTCTCCGTCCTCATGTACTCGGGGCACCTGCGCATGACCCAGATCGTTGCGGCGCAGGACCGGGTGTGGAACGTCGTCCCGCAGCTTCCCGCGTTCGTGATCTACCTGATCGCGGGGCTGGCCGAGACCAACCGGCCTCCGTTCGATCTCCCGGAGGCAGAAACGGAGCTCGTGGCCGGGTACCACACCGAGTACTCGGGGATCAAGTTCGCGATGTTCTACCTGGCCGAGTACCTGAACACCGTCACGGTCGCCGCGATCGCCACGACGCTGTTCCTCGGCGGGTGGCGAGGACCGCACCCGGAGCATCTCGCGTGGTTGTGGCCGATCCTGTGGTTCGTCGTCAAGGTGCTCGCGATCATCTACGCCTACATCTGGATCCGGGCCACGCTGCCGCGGTTCCGGTACGACCGGCTGATGGCCTTTGGGTGGAAGGTGCTGATCCCCTTCGGGCTGGTCTGGGTGCTCGCCACGGGGGCCGTCATCGTCCTTCCCGACGTGTACGGACGACGACCGGTGGTGATCGGAGCGGCCGCCGTGCTCGCCGTCGTGCTGCTCCTGTCGCTGCTGTGGTCCGCGCTCGCCCGGAGGCGCGAGACGGTGGAGGCGCCGTCGTGAGCGCGCGTCGTGAGGACCGGGGGACGGTGAGCGGCGGGTTCGGCGCCACGCTGAAGGGTCTGGCGACGGTCTTCAGGCAGGTGTTCCGTGCCGACGTCACCGAGGAGTACCCGCGGCGGATCCAGCCGCCGCCGCCGAGGTCGCACATCGGCCGGCACCGGCTGAACCGTCACGAGGACGGGCTCGAGAAGTGCATCGGGTGCGAGCTGTGCGCGTTCGCGTGCCCCGCCGACGCCATCTGGGTGGTGGGCGCGGACAACGACCCCGAGCATCCGGTCTCGCCGGGCGAGCGGTACGCCAAGGACTACCAGATCAACTACCTGCGCTGCATCATGTGCGGGATGTGCGTGGAGGCCTGCCCCACGCGGGCCCTCACGCTGACGAGCGCGTACGAGATGTCGTTCCTCACGCGCGAGGACGCGATCCTCACCAAGGATCAGCTCCTCGAGCCGCCGGCTCCGCTCGGCACGGCGCCGGGGACGGAGGAGGGCTAGCGTGCGCGGGATCGCGGGGAGGGGCTAGTGGCGGCCGACTGGATCGTGTTCTGGGTGTGCGCCCCGATCTCGATCGGTTCGGCGATCGCGATGCTGCTCCAGCGCAATGCGGTTCACGCGGCGCTCTTCCTGATCGTCAACCTGTTCACGGTGGCCGTGCTCTACCTGGTGCTCGGGGCACCGTTCCTGTTCGCGGTGCAGATCATCGTCTACGCCGGCGCGATCATGGTGCTGTTCCTGTTCGTCATCATGCTGCTCGGGGTCGACCGGGAGGAGCGCCTGGTCGAGCGCCTGCGCGGCCAGCGGACGGCCGCGATCCTCCTCGGCCTCGGGGTCGTCGGTGAGGTCGTGTTCGCCATCCGCGCCGGGGTGGGGTTCTCGACCCGGGCGCCCGCGGGCTTCGGGGCCGCAAACGGTGGCGGCAACCCGCAGGCGCTCGGGCGCCTGCTGTTCCGCGCGTACTTCCTGCCGTTCGAGGTGACGTCGATCTTGCTGATGGTCGCGGCGGTGGCGGCCATGGTGCTCGCGCGGCGTCGAGAGCGGCCGGTCGCGTCCGCCGAGCGTCGGGCGCAGGAGCCCATCGAGCCCTCCGAGCCCTCCGAGCCCTCCGAGCCCAGGGAGGAGGAGCCGGTCGGATGAGGACGCCGATCGCGTACTTCCTGGTGGCCTCGGCGGCGCTGTTCACGATCGGCAGCGTCGGCGTGCTCGTGCGCAGGAACGCCCTCGTGATCTTCATGTCGGTGGAGCTGCAGCTGAACGCCGTGAACCTCGCGCTCGTCGCGTTCTCCCGGATGCACGGGTCGCTCGACGGCCAGGTCCTCGCGTTCTTCTCGATGGTCGTCGCGGCGGCGGAGGTCGTTGTGGGCCTGGCCATCATCGTGTCCGTGTATCGACGTCGGCGGAGCGCCGACGTCGACGACGTCAACCTCTTGAAGTGGTGAGGCCGTGCTGAGACAGGTCTGGCTCGTCCCGGCCCTTCCGCTCGCCGGCTTCGTCGTCTGCCTGTTCGCCGGCACGCGGCTCGGCAGATACGCGGGCTGGCTGGCCTCCGCGCTGGTCGTCGCGTCCTTCGGGATCGGCCTCGGGGTCTTCTCCGACCTCGTCTCGCTCCCCGACGCGAGCCGGCACGTCGTGCGCCACCTCTACGAGTGGATTGCGGTCGGCGGGTTCCGCGTGGCGGTCGACCTCCGCGTCGACCCACTGTCGATGACGATGGCCCTCGTCGTCACCGGGGTCGGCGCGATCATCCACGTCTACTCGATCGGGTACATGGACGGCGACCCCCGGTACGGTCGCTTCTTCGCCTACATGAACCTGTTCGTCTTCTTCATGCTCACGCTCGTCCTGGCCGAGAACTTCCTCCTGCTGTACGTGGGGTGGGAGGGCGTGGGGCTCTGCTCGTACCTGCTGATCGGGTTCTGGCACGAGCGTCCGGCGGCGGCGAGCGCCGCCAAGAAGGCGTTCGTCGTCACGCGGATCGGCGACACGTTCATGCTCGTCGGGATCGCGCTGATCTTCCTCCGGCTGGGGTCGCTGGACTTCACCGCCGTCCTGCGCATCCCCTGCGGTCCCGGCCAACACTGTCCTCCGGCGATCACGACCGATACCGGCGTTTCCACGGTCATCGCCTTGCTCTTGTTCGCCGGCGCGATCGGCAAGTCGGCGCAGGTGCCGCTGCACGTCTGGCTCCCCGACGCGATGGAGGGCCCGACGCCGGTCTCGGCGCTCATCCACGCCGCGACCATGGTCACGGCCGGGGTGTACCTGGTGGCGCGAACCCACGTGCTGTTCGAGGTCTCGGGCGTCGCGCTCACGGTGGTGCTCGTGGTCGGGCTCGTCACGGCGCTGTACGCGGCGACCGTCGCCCTGGCGCAGGACGACTTCAAACGCGTCCTTGCCTGGTCGACGATCAGCCAGCTCGGGTTCATGTTCACCGCGCTCGGGCTCCGGGCGTATTGGGCCGCGATCTTCCTGCTCGTCACCCATGCCTTCTACAAGGCGCTGCTGTTCCTGTCGGCCGGGTCGGTCATGCACGCGCTCGACGGCGAGACCGATCTGAAGAAGATGGGCGGCCTGCGCCGCACCATGCCGATCACGGCCGTCGTGTGCTCGATCGGGGCGCTCGCGCTCGCCGGCATCCCGCCGTTCGCCGGGTTCTTCAGCAAGGACGACGTCCTCGCCGTCGCGAACCAGAGCGGTCACGCGCTCGCCTGGCTTATCGCGCTGGTCGCCGCGTTCTTCTCGGCCCTGTACATGGCCCGGCTGGTCTTCCTCGCGTTCTTCGGTGAGGAGCGGACCGAGCGATACGCCCACGAGGCGCCGCCGGTGATGACGGTTCCGCTCGGGCTGCTCGCGGTCGGCGCTGCGTTCGGCGGGTTCCTGGGGGCAAACGAGACGCGAGGGCTGTTGCAGACGTTCCTCGCCCCCGTTCTGGGGAAGGTCCGCGAGCCGACGCAGGGTCTGAGCGGTCCGGCGCTCGCCCTGATCTCGGTGGGAGTGGCGGCCCTCGCCATCGCGGTCGGCTGGCTCGTGTACGGGTCGGGCCGGATCGACTGGGTCGCCCTCCGCGTCCGGCTCTCGAGCCTGCATCGGTTCCTCGCCCGGGGGTGGTACGTCGACGACGCCTACGCGGCCGTGCTCGTCAGCCCGGCGAAGGCCGGCTCCGCGTTCCTCGCGTACGTGGTCGACGCGCGGCTGGTGGACGGCCTCGTGAACGCCAGCGGCCAACTCGTGCGGTGGCTCGCCTCCGTTGGGCGGCGGGTGCAGACCGGGTTCGTCCGCAACTACGCGCTCGCGATCCTGCTGGGCGCGCTCGTTCTCCTCGTCTACGTGGGGTTGCGGATCTGATGGGCTGGCTGACGCTCACGACGTTCCTCCCCCTGACGGGCGTGGCGGTGCTGCTCGCGTGGCGCCGGGCCCCGGACGGCGTGGCGCGAGCGGTGGCCCTCGTTGCCTCGATCGCCACGTTCATCGTCTCGCTGCGCGTGCTCGGCAGGTTCGACGGGTCGGTGGCGGGGTTCCAGATGGTGGAGCGGGCGATCTGGGTCCGGTCGCCCAGGATCGAGTACCTCCTCGGCATCGACGGGGTGAGCCTGTTCCTGGTGCTGCTCACCACGTTCTTGATGCCGATCGCGATCCTCGCGTCGTGGACCGTCGAGCACCGGGTCCGCCTGTACATGGCCGCCATGCTCGTGCTCGAGACCGGGATGCTCGGCACGTTCCTCGCGCTCGACCTCGTGCTCTTCTTCCTGTTCTTCGAGGCGATCCTCTTCCCGATGTACCTGATCATCGGCGGCTGGGGCGGTGAGCGACGGATCTACGCCGCCGTGAAGTTCTTCCTCTACACGATGTTCGGATCGGCGTTCCTGCTCGTCGCCATCCTCGTGTTGTACGCGAAGTCGGGAGTGCTCCCGGGCGGCCCCACGTTTGACGTGCGCCAGCTCGTGCACCTGTCGCTCGCTCCGGCGACGGCCCGCTGGCTCTTCCTGGCGTTCTTCGTCGCGTTCGCCGTCAAGGTGCCGATCTTCCCCCTGCACACCTGGCTGCCCGATGCCCACACCGAGGCGCCGACCGCCGGCTCGGTCATCCTCGCGGCCGTGCTGCTGAAGGTCGGGGCGTACGGTCTGATCCGGTTCGATCTCTCCCTGTTCCCCGAGGCGTCGAGGTCGTTCGCCGGGCTGGTCGAGGTGCTGGCCCTCATCGGGATCGTCTACGGCGCGGTCGTCGCGCTGATCCAGACCGACGTGAAGCGTCTGGTGGCCTACTCCTCGGTGTCGCACCTGGGCTTCGTCGTGCTGGGCACCTTCGCGTTCACCCGGCAGGCGATGAGCGGCGGGGTCCTGCAGATGGTGAACCACGGCCTCTCGACGGGCGCCCTGTTCCTGCTGGTGGGGATGGTCTACGAGCGCACGCACACGCGCGACCTGGGCGAGATGGGCGGGCTCGCGCGCCGCATGCCGTGGCTGATGGGCGTCTTCCTGTTCGTGGCGCTGTCCTCCCTCGGGCTTCCCGGGCTGAACAACTTCGTGGGAGAGTTCCTGGTGATCCTGGGCACGTTCGCGCGGAACCGCGCGCTCGGGGCCATCGCGGCGACCGGGGTGGTGCTGGCCGCCATCTATCTCCTGTGGGCGTACCAGCGGATGGCCCACGGCCCGGTCTCCGACCCGCACGCCAGGCACCCGGACCTCTCGATCCGCGAGGTGGCGGTGATCGCTCCCGTGCTCGTGGCCATCCTGGTGGTGGGCGTGTACCCGCGACTGCTGCTCGACCGGATCAACCCGACGACCACCCGGATCGTGCAGCAGGTCGAGCGCGACCGGCCGACGGACGCGCCGCTCGTCGCGGCGGAGGGGCGCTGAGATGCTCGGACAGTTCCTGTCGCACCCCCCGGTCGAGCTCGGTCCCATCGGGCCCGAGCTCGTGCTCGCCGGAGCGGGGGTCCTGGTGCTCCTGGGAGGGGCGCTGGTCCGGAGGAGGCAACCGCGTGCGCTGCTCCTGGCCTCGCTCGCCGGACTGACCGGGGCCGCGGTCGTGTCGGTCTCGCTCTGGCGCTGGAGGGGCCACGCGACGGTGCTCGGCGGCATGGTCCAGGCCGACCGGTTCGCGGTGGTGGCCAGGCTGATCCTGCTCGGCGTGGCCGCGCTCGCGCTGGTCCTCGGGCACCACTACTTCGAGCGTCTGGGCGAGGAGCGGCCGGAGTTCTACCCGCTCGTCCTGTTCACCACCCTGGGGATGACCCTGATCACGGCGGCGGCCGACCTGATCCTGGTGTTCCTCGCCCTCGAGATCCTCTCGCTCTCGCTCTACGTGCTGACCGCGCTCTCGCGCCGGCTGGCCGCCGTCGAGGGATCGATGAAGTACTTCTTGCTCGGGGCGTTCTCGTCTGCGTTCTTCCTCTACGGCGTCGCGATGGCGTACGGGGCAACGGGTTCCACCCACCTGTCGACGATCGCGCGCTCGCTGGCCGGCCAGACCGGCAACCAGGCGCTCGCGCTCGCGGCCGTGGCCCTGCTCGTGATCGGATTCGGATTCAAGGTGGCCGCCGTGCCGTTCCACATGTGGACCCCCGACGTGTATCAAGGGGCTCCGACGGCGGTCACCGCCTACATGTCCGCGGCGACGAAGGTGGCCGCGTTCGCGGCGTTCCTGCGGGTGCTCATGACGTCGTTCCAGCCGCTGACGTGGGACTGGACCCCCATCGTGTGGGGCCTGGCGGTCGCGACGATGATCGTGGGCAGCGTGCTCGCGATCGCCCAGACGGACATCAAGAGGATGCTCGCGTACTCGAGCATCGCCCACGCGGGGTTCGTCCTGGTCGGGGTCTCGGCTGCCACGCAGGAGGGAATCCAGTCTGCCCTGTTCTACCTGCTCGCGTACGCGGCCACCATCCTCGGCGCCTTCGGAGTCGTGATGCTCGCCTCGGGGCGGGGCGAGGAGCACACGTCGCTTGGCTCCTACGCCGGGCTGTGCCGGCGGAGCCCGCTGCTCGCGGGGCTCATGAGCCTGTTCCTGCTGTCCATGGCGGGCATCCCGCCGACGGCGGGGTTCATCGCCAAGGTGAACGTCTTTCGCGCGGCGGTGGACGCGGGGCACTGGGGCGTCGCGCTGGTGGGCGTGCTGGCGAGCGTGGTCGCCGCGTTCTTCTACATTCGCGTGATGGTGCTCATGTACATGCAGGAACCGCTCGAGGACGTCGAGCCCGACCCGTCGATCGTCCCGAGACTGGCGGTCGCCGTCCCGGCCCTGCTCACCCTCCTGTTCGGCGTGTTCCCGGGCCTCGTGCTCGGGCTGCTGGAGCGGGCCTCGGTGCTGCGATGGTGACGATGCCCCGAACCCCGATAGAGTCGGCCCCATGAGCAGGCGCGTCATCCCCGGTCTCGAGGCCCCGGACCCCGCGCTGGAGCGCCAGATCCGCGGCCGGCTGGACGAGGTCGAGGTGGCCTTGGAGAAGGCCGTCCGGGCGGACTCCGACCTGCTCGCGGAGACCTCCACGTACCTGCTGTCGGCCGGCGGGAAGCGCTTCCGGCCCATGTTGGTCCTGCTCGCCGGGCACTTCGGCGATCACACCGACCCCAGGCTCATTGCCGGTTCGGTGGCGATCGAGCTCGTGCACCTGGCCACCCTGTACCACGACGACGTGATCGACGAGGCGGACTCCCGCCGCGGCATCCCCTCGGTCAACGCCCGGTGGGACAACACGGTCGCGATCCTGACGGGCGACTACCTGTTCGCGCGGGCCTCCGAGATCGCCACCGAGCTCGGGGCGGACATCTGCGCCCTGCTCGCCCGGACGATCGCCACCTTGTGCGACGGCCAGATCCGTGAGGTGGAGGTGGCGGGCAAGCTCGACCAGACCGAGGGCGCGTACACCGAGATCATCCGGCGAAAGACCGGGGCGCTCATCGCCACCTCGTGCCGGTTGGGCGGGATGCTCTCCGATGCGCCCCCCGAGTTCCTCGACGTGCTGGAGGAGTTCGGGGAGGCCCTGGGCATGGCCTTCCAGCTCTCGGACGACATCATGGACGTCACCGCCACCCAGCGCGAGCTCGGGAAGGAGCCCGGCGTGGACATGCGCGAGGGCGTGTACACGTTGCCGGTGCTCCACGCGCTGCACCGGGGCGGTCGCCGGGAGGAGCTCGCCCGCCTGCTCGGGTCGGGCCCACCCGCGGGGGAGCGCCTGGATCGAGCGCTCGAGATCGTGCGAGCGGAGGAGAGCCTCGAGCACGCGAGGCGCGCCGTAGCTCTCGAGGTGAAGCGGGCGACCGAGCTGGCCCTGCGCCTGCCCGACAACGCGGCCCGAGGAGCGCTCGTGGCCCTGGCCGGGTTCCTCGCCGCCCGCTGCGGGGCGGGACGGTCGTGAGGATTCCGTTGCTAGAATCCGCGCTGCTCGGGAAAGCGTTCACAAGCGTGGAGACCTACTACCAGTCCTACGGGGTCGTCCTCGCGGTCCTGATCGCCGGCGCGGGGCTCGTTGCGGTCGCCTTCGGGGTCGCGCG
>JAJPHY010000061.1 GCA_021325015.1 Actinomycetota bacterium
CGGCCGCGCTTCGAACGGGTCGTACGCGCCGGCGTGATGCCTCAAACGGTGCGGGGTCGCCATGGCTCGTGCTCGTGCGCGAGCCAGACCAGCTCGGGGTCGAGCGCACGCACCCGCAGCTGGCCTTCGGTGTGCGGCTCGTCGAGCTCGCCGAACCAGACCGCCACGTCGCCGCCGACGACGACCGGACGCCCGCCAGTCTCGACGACGACCACCTGCGTGCCGCGCGTGTGGCCCGGCGCCGGGACGAGCCGGACCCCGGGAAGCAGTTCGAACTCGCCATCGACCGGCACGTATTGCACGCCGGGTGCATCGACCCACTCGTGAATTGTGTAGTCGTCCTCGCTGCGCGCGTCGTCGAGCTCCCGACGCTGGACGTAGATCGGCTTGCGGGCGAAGAGGTGGTTGCCGCCGCAGTGGTCGAAGTGCAGGTGTGTGTTGACGACGATGTCGATGCCGGCGAGGTCGAAGTCCTGCTTGTTCAGTGGAAGGAGGCGGGGATCGAGGTCGGCCACCGCCGGGTGCAGCTCCGTCATGCCGGTGTCGACCAGCACACGCCCATCGGGATGGTCGATGACGTGCACGTAGACCGGCATCCGCTCGCCCTCGGCGAGCAGGTCGGCAACGCGGACTGGCGTGATGGTGATCGAGGCGGGGGCGTTCATCGTGTATCGACCGCCGCGGTGGTGGTTGATACGTGAGTCATGATGACCTCCCGGGCTGCTGGCCGAGCCAGGCGAGATACTCGCGGTCCTTCCAGTCCCCACCATCCGGGCCAGCCCTCCGCGGCCCCGCAGCCGTCCAGCGAGGTGATGAAGTCCACAAGCAGTTCCTGCACGAAGTTCCTCCTTGTGCGTCGAGTGGGTCATCGAGGATGGTCGGGTTCACGCGGTCGGTCTCACGATGAGTGCGCGCCCGAGCGGATGACGCCGCCCGCGTGAACGTCACATGGGTCACTCCGCTGGGCGAGGAGACAGCCTCGACATGATAGTCCTTCTCGAGGCCCTCCAGCCCCTCCCACAGGCGCGCCCCGGCCGAGCGGGATCGGGACCACCGCGATGTGCATGTGGTCCACAAGCCCTGCAGCGAGGAAGTCGCGGATCACGGTAGCGCCTCCACCGAGACGTTTCATACTGCGGGCGCCCGGTGGGCCGGTAGACCTGGATCGTCATACCGCTCGGGGTCGTGCGCGATTCGACCAGTTCGAGCGCCCAGTCCCGGCCGGTGTCAGGGAACAGCCACGAACCCTGGCCGACGACCACGGGGAAGATGAACCTGCAGCTCGCGTCCCGGCTTGGCTTTCAGTTCGCCGACGGCGGCCGCGACGTCCCTGGAGAGGACGGTCGTGTTCGGTCACCACGGATCGAAGGGCGTGGTCGGTGCCACGTACTTGGGCAGCGTGTTCACCGCCGCCCAGATGGGGCTGCCTACCGGATCTGTCCATGATCCCACCAGCCGGTGAGGATCTCGTAGGTTCGCCGGCCGAACATGAACGCGTCGGCGCTGGTGGATCTCGTCCATGACCGTCGAGGCTTCGTTGTCGAGGTGCGCCCATCCGCCGCGCTCGAATAGCCAGGGCGCCGTTCCGTGTCAGGGCGGCGGCTTCGGAAGGTGTCCAGCGCCGCCTGCGAGTCCCAGCGCTCCGAAGGGGGGCGAGCCGCCCTTACATCCGGCTCCCAGATCCCCTTCGGGGAACCAGGCGAGGGGGCAGCGGGGAGAGTTCGAGCATTCCCCCTACGTTCGAGCATTCCCCCTACATGGTCCCCTATGACGGTCTGCGTGGAGGCCCCGGTCTGTCAGCTCAGGAGCCGCGGCGACCCCTAACCAGGGGTTTTGGCGTTCACTCATTCCGCCGGGGCCCTCCGCCACCCAGCCCTGCTGCGTTGACCCTCCCGGGTGGGGTTGGGTCCTCGGGGGGAAGGACCGCGCCAGGAGGAGAACACCCGGGCCTGCGACGGCGAGCGCTAGGGCTACGGTCTCGATTCGAGGCCAGCGGGGTTGGGCGGGGGGCCGACTGGGTTCGCGGGCCAGGATGTTGCAGTTCCGTCCACACACGTGAAGTTCGGACCGTCAGCATCGATCAGCACAGCCGAACTGCCGCTGATCGCCGTGGCGACGTCGCGCAGGTGGATGGGCTTCTTGGTCGACGACGTGCTCTTGGAGAGTTCTCCGTCGCCTCCGCGCGGAGAACTGGAGGGCGATCGCGGCTCGGGGCTCCGAGCTCCTCCCCCGAACCATCGCCATCACACGGAGGCCTGATCGACGGCGAAGAGATGCCACTCGCCGGGGATGCCCTTGAGCTCCCGGGCGCCTCGCTCGGCGAACGCGATCCCGGAGCCCGCAACGAGGTCCTTCACCGTGCTCGAGACCAGGACCTCTCCGGGCTCCGCGTTCCCTGCCACTCGGGCGCCCGTGTGCAGCGCGATCCCGGCGAGCTTGCCGTCGGCGACCTCGCACTCGCCCGTGTGCAGCCCCGCGCGCACCACCAATCCGAGCTCGCGAACACGCTCGACGACGGCACAGGCGCACCGGATGGCTCGGGCTGGCCCGTCGAACGCGGCGAGGAACCCATCGCCCGCCGTGTCGATCTCGCGGCCGCCGAAGCGCAGGAGCTCGCGGCGAACGAGGGAGTGGTGTCGCTCGAGCAGCTCCCTCCACGAGCGATCCCCAAGCTGGATCGTCTTGGAGGTCGAGTCAACGATGTCCGTGAACAGGACGGTGACCAGCACGCGATCGGGTTCGCCCGTCTCCCAGCCACCGGTCTCCCACACGTCCCCGAGGAATCGCTTGAGCTCGTCGTCGATCAACTCAGCGGGTTTCCCACCCAGCGCGAGGTGGCCGGCACCCGGGATCTCGACGAGCCGGGCCCTTGGGATCCGATCGGCCATGTAGCGAGCGACCTCCGCGGGAACGATCGTGTCCTCGGACCCGTGAAGGATCAGCGTGGGTACCCTGACCGCGGGGAGCACGTGGCGGACGTCGATCTCCTTGTTCATTCGGATCAGGGCCTCGAGAGAGCCGGGCGCCGCTCCCCACCGAAGGTAGTCGACGAACGCCTCCGCCTCCTCCTCGTCGAACGTCCCGAGCGCCAGAACGGCTTCGATTGCCGAACCGCGCGGGCCGAACACCCGGAGCTCGCGCTGCAGGTCGTGCTGGTACTGCTCCTCCGTTCGTCCCCACGGGTAGTCGGGGGCCCACATCACGCGGGGCAAGGCGCTCCGAAGCACGAGCGCCGCCGTCCGCTCGGGATACGTCGCGGCGAACAGGACGCTCATCGACGCCCCTTCGGAGACCCCGAACAACGCGGCGCGCTCCGATCCGACCGCGTCCATCACCGCGCGTACGTCGTCCATTCGGGTCTCCAGCGTTGGGGCACCGCTCACCGGATCGGACATCCCGGTCCCTCGCTTGTCGAAGCGGATCAGGCGACAGAAAGTCGCCATGGCTTCCAGGAAGGGCGCGAACGTCCGGAGCTTCCAGGCGAGCTCGAGGTGGGTCACGTAGCCGGGGACGAAGACCACGTCGAACGGCCCCTCGCCGATCACCTGGTAGGCGACGTGGACGTCGCCGCTCAGCGCGTATCGCGTCTCGGGCCGCACGGGCACATTCTGCACCCGCCGAGGGGCTGGATGGAGCCGCACCGCGACGTCGCCCGAGCCCGTCCACTCCCTCCCGCCCTCGGTGAGCCTCTCCCGGCCGAGTCGAACGACGATCGATAGCATCGAGGGGACGGCGTCTCACGGAGGTGGCATTCGAAATGGCGACGGGCTCGCTGCTCGCGATCGGGACCACGGCCCCGGACTTCGCCCTCCCCGACGTTGGGACGGGCCGGATGGTGCGGCTGCGGGATTTCGACGGGAAGACGGGGCTTCTCGTCCTGTTCATCTGCCGGCATTGCCCGTACGTGCGCCACGTGGAGGAGGGGATCGCGCAGCTCGCCCGGGACTACGCGGATTCGGACCTGGGGATCGTCGCGATCAGCGCGAACGATCCGGCTGCCTACCCCGAGGACGCGCCGGAGAGCCTGGCCGAGCAGGCTCGCCTGGCCGGGTTCACCTTCCCCTACCTCTTCGACGAGACCCAGGAGGTCGCGAAGGCGTACACGGCCGCCTGCACGCCGGACCCCTTCCTGTTCGATTCCGAGCGACGGCTCGTCTACCGCGGGCAGCTCGACGGGAGCCGCCCCGGGAACGGCGTGCCCGTGACCTGCGAGGACATCCGCCGCGCGATCGACGCCGTCCTCGCCGGCCGCCCGGTCCCGACCGAACAGCGGCCCGCGGTCGGCTGCAGCATCAAGTGGCGCCCCGGGAACGAGCCGGCCTACCTGCGGGCCGCCGGCTGAGCGCGGACCGGCGTCATCCGTCGAAACGTGGGCGCCACCCGGGTTCCGCTCTCCACGCCCAAGCGGACCTCGGGCCCGTCGGCCTGCCTTTCGGCGGCGTGGAGTACGCTCGAGCCCCGACCCTCGGGGGAGGTGACGGCAGATGGCGTTCCGCGGCTGGCCGGCCGAAGCGCTCGAGTTCTACGAGGGGCTCGAGGCCGACAACTCGAGGACCTACTGGCGACGGAACAAGACGGTCTACGAGCAGCTCGTGCGGGCCCCCATGGAGCAGCTCCTGGCCGAGCTCGAGCCGGACTGGGGCCCGGTCCGCCTCTTCCGCCCCTACCGCGACGTTCGGTTCAGCTCCGACAAGTCCCCCTACAAGACCCACATCGGGGCCATGGTCGGCGACGGGTACGTACAGCTCTCGGCCGACGGGCTCGCCGCCGGCTCGGGGATGTGGGAGATGTCGCCCGACCAGCTCGATCGATACCGGCGGGCCGTCGCCCACGACCGCACCGGCCGGGCTCTCGCGCGGATCGTGGCGACCGTCCGGGAGGCGGGACTCGAGGTCACCGGGTTCGGCGCGCTCAAGACCGCGCCGCGTGGCTATCCCAAGGACCACCCACGGGTGGAGCTCTTGCGGCTCAAGGGGATCGTCACGTGGCGTGAGTGGCCGGCCGGGGCCTGGCTCGGCACCGCGAAGGCCAAGGACCGCGTTGTTGAGCTCTTCCGGCTCTCGGTTCCGCTGAACCAATGGCTCCGCGCGCACGTCGGGCCCTCCGGGCTCGCCGCCGAAGGCCACCCTGGTGCCTGAGCGCCTGACGCGCCGGCGGCTGCTGCGCTCGCCGACAGCATGATGATCCCGCGCGGCGCGGCGCTCACTTTGGTCCCGTCGCTGACGTCGGGGTAGGGCGGGCCGACCAAGGCGCGAGACCTTCGGCGAGGTGAGATAGGGCGCGACGGCGGTGAGAGGGGACGGCCACCGCCCTCAAGCCGCTCGGAAGAGCTCGCGAGCGGCCAGCCCGAGCCGTTCGCGGAGGCCCTCGACCGGCATCTGGCCCAGCTCGAAAGCGAGCAGCGCGGCCCCCACGACCGGGGGGACCCCGAGGAGGGTCGATCGGCATCGCGGGGCCGTGCGGCGGATCGTCTCCTCAAGGGCATCGCGAACGAACGCGGGGTCCGCCTCGAACACGCTTCCCGCCAGCACGAGCTCGAACTCGAGGTCCTGCATCCGGAGGGCTCGGACCACGAGCGCCGCCGACCGACCGAGCGCCTCGCCCGCACGAGCGAGGATGCCGCGAGCGACGGGGTCCCCGCGACCGGCCGCCTCGAACACGACCGGGGCAAAGCCCGCGCTGTCGATCCGCCCCCGCGCCAGCCCCTCGATGAGCTCGAGGGCCGAGGACGACCCGGTGCGCTCGCACAGCAGGGTCGTGAGCAGCGTCTTCGGCCCGCGACCGGTGAACTCGTCCGCGATCGCCGAGACCGCGTCGTCGGCGACCTCGGCGGTGCTGCCCGCATCGCCGAAGAGCGGGCCGAGGCCGAGGGTGCGGTACACCTCGCCGGACGGGTTCCGTCCCGCTGCCACGGCTCCCCTACCCGCGATCACACACACGCCCCATGGACTGGACGCTCCCGCTCGGAGGGCGGCGAACGAGTCGTTCGTGATCTCGCACGGGCCGGTCAGGCCGAGCGCCTCGGGCACGCCGCGAAGCCGCAGACGATCCGAGGGGAAGTCGACCCCGGCCAGCCCGAACACGCTCGCGACGACGTCCTCGGGGGCCAACCGGGCACGCTCGAGCGCCTCGCGCACGGCCGCGCGCAGCGCCGCTCCCGCCGCCTCGATGCCGACCACCTCCCAGTTGGCCGGACCGCTCGCACCCGAGCCGAGAATCCGACCCGAGGGGTCGACTGCGAGGGCGTGACACGAGTCCCCATCGCCGTGGACGCCCAGCACCGGCCCCTCGCTCACCGGGTCGCCCCCCTCGCCGACGCGTACGCCTCCTCGACGACCCGCATGACGACGCGGCCGTCCTCGCCGTTCGGCCTCGGCTCGCGCCCCTCCGCGATCGCGTCGAGGAACTCGGCCACCTGCGCCGTGTACATGGGCTGGGAGGTGTGCTCGTAGCCCTCCGGCATCTCCGGCGGCCAGATGCGCGCGTAGCCGGCCGTGCCGTAGAGCTCAGTGTCCGCCTCGAGGCCCCCCAGGTGCGGCTGCCACCAGCCGGATTCGACGACGGAGTTGGTGCCGTTCGACCACGAGATCAGCAGGATCCCGTCGTCGTCCACGGTGTATCGACCCCGCGCGTAGCGCGTCCCCGCCACGGCGCAGACGCGGACCGGATCGGGATCGCCGAGGAGGTACCGGGCCGTGTCGATCGCGTGCACGCCCATGTCGACGAGCGCCCCGCCGCCCGCCAGGTCGGGGTCGACGAACCACCCCGAGGGGCCCCAGCCCGCGTGCACGCCGTAGCCCCGGGTCTTCACGATCTCGCCGAGCTCGCCCGCCGCCACCCGGGCGCGCATGGCGCGGACCTCGTCCCGGAACCTCCAGCAGTGGGCCACCATGAGGACGGCGCCGCCCTCTCGGGCGGCGGCGATCATCGCGTCGCACTCGGCCACGCTCGTGGCCATCGGCTTCTCGACCAGCACGTGCTTGCCGGCTCGAAGAAGGGCGATCGACTGGGGCGCGTGGAGCGCGTTCGGCGTGGCGACGATGGCGGCGTCGATCCCGGGGTCTGAGGCAAGCGCCTCCCAGTCCGTGGTCACCCGCGGGACCCCGTGGCGCTCGGCGAAGGCGCGCGCCGACGCCTCGCGCCAGTTCGCGACCGCCACGAGCTCTCCCCGGGAGTGGGCGAGCACCCCGCGCGCATGGAAGTCCTGGATCCATCCGCACCCGAACAGCGCCACCCTCGTCATCGCGGCTCCCCTCGCCGGCCGAGGCAGGAACGCGGCGAGGCCGCTCCCGCGAGGCTCACCGGCCTCACCCCTTGACCCCAGTGAGCGTCACGCCCTCGACGAACACCCGCTGGGCCAGGAAGAAGATCACGATCACCGGCAGCATGAACAGCAACGATGCCGCCATCGTCAGGTTCCACTCAACGTGGTGGACGGTGCGAAACTCCGACAGCGCGAGGCTCAGCGTGTACAGGTGCTTGTTGGTCCCGATGTACAGGAGCGGTCCGAAGAAGTCGTTCCAGTTGTAGAGGAAGTTGAACAGGGCGATCGCCGCGATGGCGGGCTTGGCCAGCGGAACGATCACCCGCGTCATGATCTGCCACTCGCTCGCCCCGTCGACGCGCGCCGCGTCGGAGAGCTCGTCGGGGATCGTCAGGAAGAACTGCCGCAGGAGGAAGATCGAGAACGCGTCCCCGAAGAAGCTCGGCACGATGAGCGGCTTGAGCGACCCGATCCAGTGCAACCGCACGAAGATCACGTACAGCGGCACCACCGTCACCTGGAAGGGCAGCATCAGGGTGGCGAGCACGAGGAGGAACGCCGCCTGGCGCCCCCGCCAGCGCATCCGGGACAGGGCGTAGGCCACGGGGATCGACGACACGACAACGCCGACCGTGGAGAGCACCGCGATCTGCGTGGTGTTCCATGTGAACCGCAGGAGGTCGATCCGGGCGAAGACCTTGGCGAAGTTGCCCCACTCGAACGGCCGCGGCCACAGCTCCCGCGTGAGGGACTGGTGGTCCGTCATGAGCGACGTCGCGATCACGAACACCATCGGGAGCAGGAACATGACCGACGTTGCGATCAGCATCGCGTGGGTTCCGATCGAGGCGAGCAGTCGCCGCCGCCGTTCGGCGGGCGACAGCGGCCGGTGCGCGATGCTGCGCCCATCCGGCAACCGGATCATCTGACGCTCGGCGGTCAGCACGCGCCCGGCTACCGGAACCCACCCCCCGCGTAGTGCACCCACCGCTTGGAGGTCTTCACGAGCAGGATCGTGCACACCATGGTCACCATGAACAGCATCCACGCGAGGGCCGAGGCGTAGCCCATCCGGAAGTTCCCCCACCCCTGCTGCCACAGGTAGACGGAGTAGAACAGCAGGGACCGATTCGGACTCCCCACGCTGGTTGCCGCCTGGGTGGTGGTGACGCCCGCGACGGTGATGCTGCTCACATACGCCTGCGTGAAGAACTGGAAGCCGTAGATCACGCCGGTGACCAGCGAGAAGAACACGACCGGCGTGATGGACGGCCACGTCACGTAGCGGAACTTCTGCCAGCCGCTCGCGCCCTCGATGTCCGCGGCCTCGTAGAGCTGCCGCGGGACGTCGAGCAGCCCCGCAAGGAAGATGATCATGGTGCTGCCGATCCCCCACAGCCCCAGGATCAGCATCGCGGGCTTCGACCACTGCCGCCCGTAGAACCACAGCGGAGGGTCGTGCCATCCGAGGTGGCTCAGCAAGACGTTGATCGGCCCGGTCTCCGGGTTGAAGATGAACAGGAACGCGAGCGCGACCGCGACCGGCGGGGCGAGCGACGGCATGAAGAAGATCGTCCGGTACACCTTCATGCCCCGCTTGGGCTTGGTGAGCATCCACGCCGTGAGGATCGACAACCCGATCTGCAGCGGGACGCCCCAGACGATGATCCACACGGTGTTTCGAACGGCGATCCAGAAGTCGGGATCCTTCGTGAACATGTAGACGTAGTTCTGGATGCCGTATGGAATCGGGTTGGACAGCAGGTCGTACTTCGTGAACGAGAAGTACAGGGTGGCGAGCATCGGGTAGAGGATGAACCCGAGGAAGCCGACGATCCACGGCGACATGAACGCCAGGATCGTCAGCCGCCGCTTCAGGTTCCGTCGGGGCCGGCGTCTCCGCTCGGCCCCGACGGTGAACCTCACCCGCTCCGCGATGACGGCGATCGTCGCCCCCTACACGCCAGCTTCCTGGAGCAGATTGTCGACCTCCGCCGCCGCCTTCTGCAGCGCGGCCGACAGCCCGCTCTCGGTGATCTTCCCGACCTGCCAATCCTCGAGCACGTTCCCGATCGCCGTCTGGTCCGCGTCGCCGATCGGCGTCGCCGGCTTGTAGTGCGAGCCGGGGTTCTTGAAGATGTCGAGGAACGTCTGGAACTGCGGCGTGACCTCGAGATCCGGGGATTCCAGCGATGCGAACGTCGTGGGGACGTTGCGGACGTTGTTGGCCATGTAGACCAGCGTCTTGGTGTCGGTGGCCATCCACGAGACCAGGAGCCAGGCCTCGGCCGGATGCGGCGACCCCTTGGGAATCCCGATGATCGTCCCGCCGATCTGCCCCATGCCGTAGGTGCTCGCGCGGTCGTCGGGCACGGGGAGCGGGACGGTCCCGTAGTTCAGGTTCGGCACGTCGTTCTCGATGAAGGCGGTGCGCCATTCCCCGTCGATGTTCATGGCGACGCGTCCGGTCTCGAAGTCGTTCTCCGCGGACCACTCGTTGCCCTGGCCGGCCACGAACCGGGCGAGGTTCTGCTCGCCGTAGTAATCGATCAGGTCCTTCTGCCACCTCGCGAGGTCGACCCAGCATGGGTCGGTGAAGGCGGACCTCGTACCGTCCGCGTTGTACCAGGGACAGCCAAACGGGGTCGACATCGTGAGCGCGTTCGTCTCGTAGTAACCGGCCCACGGCACGAAGCCGGCGACCTTGATCGAGCCGTCCGGGTTGAAGACCGTGAGCTTCTTGGCGTCGGCCACAAGCTCCGACGTGGTCTTCGGCGGCTCCGTGATCCCGGCCCTTTGGAACAGGTCCTTGTTGTAGTAGAGGCCGTAGGCGTCGGTCAGGAACGGGAGCGCACACTGCTTGCCCTGGTAGCTCGTGTACTGGAACACGGACTCCGGGAACTGGCTCGTGTCGAAATTCGACTGCTGGATGTACGGGGTGAGGTCCTGCCACGCCCCCGTCTGGCAGAACTTCCCGACGTTGTCCAGGCCGAACGACAGCACCGCGTCCGGCGCGGTGCCGGAGTTGATCGCTTGGATGATCTTCTGGTCGCCGATCCCACCCTCACTCTTCACCGTGATCCACGGGTACTTCGCCGTGAAGTCCTTGAAGATCGCGTTGAACTGCCGGAGCTCGCGACCGGTCCACGCGCCCCAGATCGTGATGGTGACGGGTTCGTGGGACTCGCTCGGGTTGACGGTGGCGGGCGCCTCGTTCCCTCCGCCGGCGGTGCATGCGCCGGCGAGGAGGCCGAGGACGGCGAGTGCGGACAGCAGGCGTTTCATCGTGTTCCCCCTCTCATCCTCTGCGATCTCATCGCGGTGCGCTCACGTGGCGAGCCGGTGTCTGGTCCTGGCGAACAGCTGTTCCTGTGCGGCCTGCAGCGCCAGCGCCACCGCGCCGTGCAGCTCCGCGTCCTCCCCGAGCGAGGAAACCTCCAGCCGCGGGTGGAACGGCGAGAGGGCTCGCAGCTCCCGCTCGATCGGCTCGAGCAGCAGATCGCCGTTGCGGCCGATCCCCCCGCCGAGGATCACGAGCTCGGGGTCGACCACCGGAACCACGGATGCGACCGCGAGCGCGATCCGCTCCGCCACGAGGCGAGCGACCTCCGTCGCGACGGGATCGCCCTCCCGGGCCGCCGCGAAGATCCTCCGGGGGTCGAGCGCCCCACGCATGCCGAGGGCCCGCGCCGTGCGGACGATGCCCGAGGCACCGAGCGCCGACTCGAGCGCCCCGCGTCGACGGTTGGCCGGGTCGTGCGGGTCCGCGGTCGCCAGGGGAAGGTAGCCGACCTCCCCCGCGGCGCCTCCCGCGCCGCGGTGGAGCTCCCCACCCAGGACCAGGCCCATCCCCACGCCGGTCCCGACGTGGAGGTACACGAAGTTCTGCACCCCCTTGCCGAGCCCGTGCACCTGCTCGCCGATCGTGGCGAGGTTCACATCGTTCTCGAACGTCGTCTTCGTCCCGAGCTCTCGCTGAAGCATCTCGACGAGACCGTGGCGGCCCCACCCGGGCAGGTTGTGGGCCAGCGACACCTGCCCTCGAGACGGTTGGAGCACACCGGGACTGCCGATCGTCGCCACGGTCACGCGGTTCCACTTGATGCCCGCGTCCCCCGCCAGCGCGTGGGCGACCTCAGCGATCTGCGCGATCAGCGCCCTGCTCCCCGTGCGCGTGCGCTCGTCGCGGCGAGCGACGATGTCGCCCATGAGGTCGGCGATCGCGGCCCGGACCCACGAGTGGCCCACATCGACGCCGACGACCCACCCGGCGCGGGGGTTCAGCTCGTAGAGCACGGCGGTCGGGCCCTTGCCGCCGGAGGACCGGCCCGCAGCTCGAACCAGACCCGCGCGTTCGAGCGCCGCGAGCGCCTGGGACACCGTCGGCTTGGAGAGCCCGCTGTCGCGCGCGATCTGCGCGCGGGACACGGGCCCCACCTGGCGGATGAACTCGAGGATCGTGCGCTCGTTCATCGCGCGCAGCAGGCTCGGCGTCCCGGCCGCGAAGGTCTGCTCGGCGCGCGTCGATCCCTCCGGCAGCTCTCAGGAAACTTTCCTAACTATTCAGCCGGATGCTACGCTGCCCCTGCGCCCGGGGTCAAGGCACGGGTCCGGCTCCGGTCAAAGGGCCCGGGAGGCGGCGCCGACGAGCGGGCCGCCGGGCGGCAGGAGGAGGAGATGGCGGAGCTCGCGATCGCTGGAGGAGCACCCGTTCGCCCGCAGGGGTACCCCGCGTGGCCCGTCTGGGACGAGCGCGACGTGGAGGCCGTCGCGAGCACCGTGCGCAGCGGAAACTGGGGCGGGTTTCCCGAGCCGGGTCCGAACGCGGCGAGGTTCGAGGAGGCGTTCGCCGCGTACCAGGGGGCGCGCCACGGCATCCTCATGGCCAACGGCACCGTCACGATGGAGGTGGCCCTCAAGGCGCTCGGCATCGGGTGGGGCGACGAGGTCATCGTGCCGGCGCTGACGTTCGCCGCCACCGCCTACGCGCCGATGGCCGCGGGCGCGGTGCCGGTGATCGTGGACGTCACCCCGACCACCTGGACGATCGACCCCGAGCTCGTCGAGGCCGCGATCACGCCGCGAACGGCGGCCGTCATGCCGGTGCACCTCGGGCACCAGATGGCCGACATGGACCGGATCATGGAGATCGCCCGCGCTCACGGGCTGGCCGTCGTCGAAGACTGCGCGCACGCGCACGGGCAGCGATGGAGGGACGTCGGGGCGGGGTGCTTTGCCGAGTTCGGCTCGTTCAGCCACCAGTCGTCGAAGATCCTGACGGCGGGCGAGGGGGGCACCCTCCTCACGAACGACGACGCGCTCGCGCGGCGCGCCCACTCGCTCATCGACTGCGGCCGGGCCAAGGACCCGGAGGAGAAGGAGTTCACGTTCGGCGCCAACTACCGGCTGGGCGAGCTCCACGCGGCGCTGCTCATCACCCAGCTCGAGCGATTCCCGGAGCAGCAGGCGGAGCGCGCCGAAGCCGGCGAGCTGTTCGAGAAGCTCGCGGCCGAGGTCCCCGGCGTTCGGATCATGCCGCGCGACCCGCGCATCACCCGCTGGAGCTTCTACAACTACCTCTTCGCGATCGACCCGGACGCGTTCGCCGGCACCACCAACGAGGTCGTGGCGGCGGCGCTCGAGGCGGAGGGAGTCCCGGCCGAGGTCCAGTACCCGCCGATGAGCCGCTACGAGCTGTTCCAACCGTCGCTCTCGCGGCTCCCGGTCGCCGTGGAGCACGCCGAGCGTCTCGACCCGGCGCGCATGCACTTCCCGGTGGCCGAGGCCGCAGGGCTCCGGGAGTCCATCTACCTCATGGAGAGCACGTTCCGCGCCGGACGTCGAGGCATCGAGGACGCCGTCGAGGCGCTCGCAAAGGTGCAGGCCCACGCCGACGAGCTCCGCTCCCTGCCGCCGCGGAGGGCGTGACAGCGGGTCGAGCGGGGAGCCCCGTCATCGAGGGGTCCCTCGGACCCATGGCCCGAAGACGGCAGGCCGGGGCCTCCTTACCTCCCTCAGTCCGGGAAGAAGCTCGGCAGGAACCCGCGGTTCGCCTCCAAGATGGCGTCGAGCAAGGGGGCGGCCGTCGGGTAGTCGGGCACGAGCGGGTTGGCCATGAGCGCCTTCAAGGCCGTCGCACGATCGCCCGTCGTTGCGGCTCGGATCGTGAGCCGCTCGTACGCCTTGACCTGCTCGACGAGCCCGTGCATCTCGGGAGCGAGCGGGGCGAGCGGCAGCGGGTGGGCCCCGTCCCGGTCGATACGCGCGGGAACCTCAACGACCGCGTCGTTCGCGAGGTCGGGGAGCGCTCCCCCGTTCACGACGTTCACCACCTGCACGTCGCCCGTTCCGGCGTGGAGCGAGGCCACGAGCTGGGCGGCCGCCTCGCTGTAGTACGCGCCCCCCCGTCGCTCCAGCAGGTCGGGCTTGCGATCGAGCGCCGGATCCCGGTACATCTCGAGCAGCCCGGCCTCGATCTCCATCACCTCCTCCGCGCGCGTCCGGTGCGTCCGCTGGTGCGCGAGCACCTCCCCGGTCTGGTAGTAGAAGTGCAGGTAATACGACGGAATCGCCGCGAGGGCCCGGATGAGCTCGACCGGAACGCCCGTCTCCTCGGCGAGCAGATCCGCAGAGCTCTCGAGCAGCTCCGGCAGTCGGTCGACCCCGTCGATCCGGACCGCCCGCTCCCACGACAGGTGGTTGAGGCCGACGTGCTCGAGCTCGACCCGTTCGGGTTCGACGCCGAAGAGCCGAGCGAACCGTCGCTGAAACCCGATCGCCACGTTGCACAGCCCCAACGCCCGGTGCCCCTCGTCCAGCAGCGCCTGCGTCACGATCCCGGTGGGGTTGGTGAAGTCCACGACCCACGCGTCCGGCGCGCCGCGCTCGGCCACGCGCTCCGCGATCTCGAGGACGACGGGGACGGTGCGCAGGGCCTTGGCGAACCCGCCCGGCCCCGTCGTCTCCTGCCCGATGCACCCGAAGCGCAGCGGCAGCGCCTCGTCCACGTAGCGGGCCGCCTGACCGCCCACGCGCAGCTGCACGATCACGAAGTCGACGCCGTCGAGCGCTCGGTCGCGGTCGTTGGTGAGCTCCAGCCGACCCCCCCATCCCGCCCGCGCAAGCATGCGCTCGGCGAGCCCGCCCACGACCGACAGGCGCTCCTCATCGATGTCGAGCAGGACCAGCTCGTCGATCGGAAGGCGATCGGTCCTGCGGGCAAGCCCCTCGACGAGCTCCGGTGTGTAGGTGCTCCCGCCTCCGACGACCGCCACCTTCACACCCATGGCCCGGGCATCGTACACTCGACCGGATGAAATCGTTAGGAAACTTTCCTGACCCATTCCTGGCGGAGATCGCCGGCCAGCCCAATGCGCTCCGACGGGCGGCCACGGCGCTGGTCGAGCGCAGATCCGAGCTCGACCGCATCCGCGAGGCCGGAGCGGTGGCGCGAACGCTCGTGTTCACCGGAATGGGGAGCTCCTACGACGCGTGCTATCCGGCCGTGAACGATCTGGCCGGTCGCGGCGTCCCCTCGATCCTGGTCGACACGGCAGAGCTCCTGCACTTTCGGCGCCCGATCCTGACTCCACAGACGTTGCTCACGATCGTGAGCCAGTCGGGGGAGAGCGCCGAGGTGGTAAAGCTCGCCGTCGAGATCTCCAAGCAGCGGACCCGACCGGTGGTGCTCTCGATCACGAACGGTCTCGCGAACGACCTGGCCAAGCGCTCCGACATCAGGCTCGACACGTCCGCCGGCCCCGAGACGGGCCCGTCCACGATGACGTTCGCCGCGGCGATGACCCAGCTCCTGGCGGTCGCCCGGCTGCTCGCCGGTGACAGCGTGGACACCGCGGTCGACCGGACGCGGACCGCGGCCGAGAGCGCCGCCCTCGCCATGGAGCGGCTCCTCGACGATCCGGAGGGATACGCGGCGCAGCTCGAGGACTGGTTCGGCCACAAGGAGATCACCGTCGTGCTCGGCCGCGGACCGGCACGAGCCGCTGCCGAGATGGGAGCGCTCTTCCTGAAGGAATGCGGGGTGATGGCCGAGTCGCTCGAGTCGGCGGCCTTCCGCCACGGCCCGCTCGAGCTCGCCGGGCCGAACATGACGGCGATCGTCCTCGCGACCGAGCCGGAGACCCGCCGTCTGGACCTTGGCCTCGCGGCCGACCTGGTCGAGGCCGGGGCCTCGGTGCTCGTCATCACGCCGGACGGCGAGGCGCCCAAGGGAGCGCACGCGGTCGCCACCGGCTACCAGGATCGCGCTCTCGTCTCGGCCGTCTCGATCGTGCCCATCCAGCTGCTCGCGTGGAGACGGGCGGCCTCGAGCGGGCGCACCCCCGGCCTCTACACCCGAGCGTCGAAGGTCACGACTCGTGAGTGAGGCACCGGCCGTCGCGCTCACCTTCGACGCCGAGCATCCCGACCGCCCGCACCACCGAGCCGACGCGACCGATCGGATCCTGTCCGCGCTCGCCGATGCCGGCGTCCGAGCCACCTTCTTCGTGCAAGGCCGGTGGGCCGAGTCCCACCCGTCGGAGGTCCGCTCGATCGCGGCGCAGGGCCACCTCCTCGGGAACCACTCCACCTACCACGCCCGGATGACGTTGCTCACCGACGAGGGGCTTCGCACGGACGTCGGCCGCGCCGAGGGAACGATCCGCGACCTCACCGGCGTCGACGTCCGCCCCTGGTTTCGCTGCCCCTTCGGCGACGGGCACGACGATCCGCGGGTCCGGGCCGCGCTCGACGAGCTCGGGTACCGCGACGTGTGGTGGAACGTCGAGCCCTTCGACTGGGATCCCGCCCGGACCGCGCAGCAGGTCGAGCGCGACACCGTCGCCCGCGCCCTCGCCGTGGGCGACGGCGCGGTGGTCCTGCTCCACACGTGGCCGGGCACGACGGCGGAGGCCGTCCCCGGGATTCTCGAGGACCTTCGTGCCGCCGGCGTCCGGTTCGTGACCGTCGACGAGCTCGAACGCCTGCCGTGAGGCGCTCTCGATGAAGCGGACGGCGGGTCATCGGCGCCAGGGGAAGCGACCCGCCGTGCTCGCGCTCGACGGCGGGGGCTCCAAGGTCGATGCGGCGCTCGTTGCCCGCGACGGCAGCCTGATCGGCGCCGCCAGGTGGCCCGGCTCGATCTACGACGGGTTCGGGGCGAGATCCGAGCGCCTCGACGGTCTCGCCGCGGCGGTCGCCGCCGTCTGCCGCGACGCCGGCATCGATCCGGAGCGGTTGCCGCTCGCGCCGATCGGGGTCTTCGCCGTGGCCGGCGCCGACCTCCCCGCCGACGAGCGCCGCATCCTGCGCGGGCTCCTCCGGCGCGGTTGGACGACCAGAAGCCTGCTGCGCAACGACACGTTCGCGGTGCTCCGCGCGGGGACGGAGCGCGCCTGGGGGGTCGGCGTCGTCTGCGGGTTCGGGACCAACTGCGCGGGCGTGGCGCCCGACGGGCGCACGTTCCGCTTCCCGGCCGTCGGAAGCATCTCCGGGGACTGGGGCGGAGGGGTGGACATCGGCAGGGAGGCGCTGTGGTACGCGATGCGCGCCCAGGACGGACGCGGCGAACGGACGCTCCTCGCGACGCTGGTCCCCGAGCACTTCGGTCTGCGTCGACCGCGTCAGGTGATGGAGGCCATCCACCTCCGCAAGATGGGCGAGGAGCGGGTGGTCGAGCTTCCCCCGGTCGTCTTCCGGGCCGCCGCCGAGGGCGACGCCGTCGCCAGACGCATCGTGGACCGACAGGCCGATGAGGTGGTCGCGATGGCCGGAACGGCGATCCGCAGACTCGGCATGAGCGGACTCGACGTCCACGTGGTGCTCGGCGGAGGGATCTTCCGCAACCGGTTCGGCCCGTTCTTCCAGCGGATCGAGGAGGGCCTGCGCGCGGTCGCTCCGGACGTGCGCGTGATGGTGCTGACGGCTCCGCCGGTCGTCGGCGCGGCCCTCATCGGCCTGGATCAGATCGGCTCGAGAGCCAGCGCCAAGGCGCGACTCCGCGCTGCATTGACCCACAAACGCCTGCGCACCGACACTCAGGGGAGACGAGAAGGGATCGGCCATGGCCAAGATCGTCCTTGACGGGGTCACCAAGGTGTTCGGGTCGGACGTCGTCGCCGTGAACGACCTGTCGCTCGAGATCGGCGACGGCGAGTTCATGGTGCTCGTCGGCCCATCGGGGTGCGGAAAGTCCACGATCCTGCGGATCCTCGCCGGCCTGGAGGAGGTCACGGCCGGTGAGGTGTACATCGGCGATCGACAGGTCACCGACCTGCCGCCCAAGGATCGGGACGTGGCGATGGTGTTCCAGAACTACGCGCTGTACCCGCACATGACCGTGGAGCAGAACCTCGGATTCGGACTCAAGCTCCGTCGGATGCCGAAGAACGAGATCAAGGCGCGGGTCACCGACGCGGCCCGCATCCTCGGCCTCGAGCCGCTCCTGGATCGCAAGCCCGCCGCCCTCTCGGGCGGGCAGCGTCAGCGGGTCGCCATGGGGCGCGCGATGGTCCGCGAGCCCCAGGCCTTTCTGATGGACGAGCCGCTCTCCAACCTCGATGCCAAGCTGCGGGTTCAGATGCGGGCCAGCCTCGCCAAGCTTCACGACAGCCTGAAGACGACCACCGTGTACGTGACCCACGACCAGATCGAGGCGATGACGCTCGGCCATCGGGTGGCAGTGCTCCGGGAGGGAGTGCTCCAGCAGGTGGACACCCCACAGAACCTGTACAACCATCCGGCCAACCTGTTCGTCGCCGCGTTCATCGGCTCTCCGCCGATGAACCTGGTAGGGGCGACGGTTGGGGACGGAGTCGTGTCGTTCGCCGGATTCGAGCTGCCGCTCCCGCCCGAGATGGAGCTCCCCGATCACGTAGGCCGGACGGTGATCCTCGGCATCCGCCCCTCCGACCTCGAGGACACCGACGTCTGGTCCGCCGACGAGCTCCCGACCATCGAGGTCACCGCCGACGTGACCGAGGAGCTCGGCTCGGAGGTCAACGTGCTCTTCCAGGTCGACGCCCCGCCGATCCAGACCGAGGAGACGATCGCCGC
>JAJPHY010000125.1 GCA_021325015.1 Actinomycetota bacterium
GCATGCGGCTGGAGCGCGTCGAGCCCGGAGAGGTCGACGTGGCGCTCGAGGTGCTCCCCGAGCACCTGAACCTCGTCGGCGTGCTTCACGGTGGGGTGATCGCAACGGTCGCCGACACCGCGACCGGACTCGCGTTCCGGACGGTGCTCCGGCCGGGAACCTCGCACCTCACAAGCCAGCTCTCGGTCACGTTCCTCGCGCCGGGGCGGGAGGGCACGGTGCGGGCGCGCGGGCGGGTGGTGAAGGCCGGGTCGCGCTTCGGCTACGCGGAGGCCGATGTGGTGGACGACCGCGAACGGCTGCTCGCTCGAGCGTTCGCCACGTTCACGGTGCTCGCGGAGCGCCCCGGCGAGGCGCCCCCGACTCCCGAGGGGGACGCTCAGTAGTCGACGTCCATCTCCTGCATCACCCTCGGCAGCTCCGCGATCACGCTCTGCAGCTGCATGAGCAGCATCATGTTGCCGGCGATCTTGAGCCGCCCGCTCATGAACGCCGAGACGGGGTTGAGCTCGCTCCGCGCCATCGCGACCGCGCTGTCGTAGTCCTGCGTGATCGTGGCGTCCGGCATCTCGATATCGCCCGAGCCCAGGTCGACCGTGCCGTCCTCGATCCGGATCCAGTACCGCCGCTCCCCGTCGGGCCCGGTGATGATCTGCTGGAGCTTCGCGGCGGAGGAGCCGGCCGCCTTCCTGAACGACTCGCTCGCGTTCAGGCGTTCCTTCAGCTCCTTGGCCCACTCCTCGGACAGGAATCGGACGGGCACCGCGGCCTCCTCGGGTGACGTCCCGGGCAGTATAGCGAGGGGGCTCCCCGCCCCGGTCGAGCTCGCGCGCCTCAGTCCGCGGGGAACAGGTGCGGGTCGGTCAGGTGGAGCACGTCGTTCAGGAATCGCAGTCGCGGAACGCCGTTCTCGATCTCGAGCGAGTTGAGGGACGTGTTCTCCGGAAGGAAGAACATCTCCTGCGGCGCGCCGACGAGCGGTCCGAGGTAGGCGTTGATCACCCCTCCGTGCGCGATCACGAACACGTCGCCTTCGGGGTGGCGCTCGAGGATGCCACCGATCGCGCGCCGGACGCGATCCCGAAACGCGCCGACCGCCTCCCCGCCGGGCGCTCGATGCCAGATCGCGCGCTGGTTCGTGAACAGGTGCAGGAGCTCCGCGTCGCTCGCAAGGATCTCCTCGAAGCTCCGGTTCTCCCAGGCGCCGACGTTGGCCTCCATGAGGTCCTCGTCGAACCGGACCTCGAGGCCGGCGCGCTCGGCAAACGGCGCCACGGTCTCTCGGGCGCGACGGAGCGGCGAGCAGTACACCGCGACCGGTCGCTCCATCAGCAGCAGCCGGCGAGCGAGGAGCTCCGCCTGCTCGCGCCCCAGAGCGTCGAGGGGCGGGTCCCACTGGGGACCCCGCGGTGTCCGCACGAGGTCGTCCGAGGTTTCGTCCGAGTGCCCGTGGCGGATCAGGAACAGGACCCGGAGCCCGCTCACCTGCGTCTCCGCCCGCTCCCCCTCGAACGGGCGAACGCCTGCACGTCCTCCCGGCGCCACACGCGGCCGGAGGCGAGGCGCGCGAGCGGCTCGGGGAACGACCCGCGATCCACGTACGTGATCACGCGACGCCGGTCCCACCCGAGCAGAGCGGCGGCCTCGGCCACCCCGACGAGCGCGGGCCAGACCTCGACCGTGAGCACCGCGTCCGGTCCCGCCGCGCGACGCAGCCGCCAAAGGCACGCGGCGCGGCTCGACGCGTGGACCTCGAGATCGGCGTCCAGCAACCGACCCCGCCACCCGCCCCGGGTCTCGGTCATGGCGGCTCGGACCTCACGCACGGGCATGGATCGATGATATCGACGGGTGGGAATGGCGTGGAGGCAGCCGGCCGCGAGCGCGCGACCTAGAGGCGGAAGTCCCAGATGCCGTCGACCAGCGGGAAGGCCCGCAGGCACGCGGGACAGTCGAAGACGGCGTCTCCGGCGACGAGAGCAACGCGACAGGCGGGGCATCGAAGGACCGGCGCCGGGCAGACGGATCCGGCTCCCGCGACCTCGGCCGCCCCGAGCAGCGAGGGCGCGAGGCGGAGCGCCCCGAGCGGCCTGGACACGCCGACCCCGGGCGGGACCAGTCGCGCGACCGGCCCCACGTGCGCAACGAGCTTGTCCAGCACCCCGACCCCCCGGAGCTCCCGTACCCGGAAGCCCGCGGCGGTCACCAAGTCGCGAAGCTCGCCCGCGGACCAGCCGAACGTGTGGCGGTCGTACGAGATCGGCCCCGCGCGGAAGGGGCTCCATGGCTCGCCCCCAAGGAGAGCCCGGAGGATCCGCTTGGGGTTGCGCGCGTTGCTCGAGGTGAACAGCAGCCGGCCGCCGGGGGCGAGGACGGCCCGCAGCCCCGCCAGGACCGGTCGCGGATCCTCGAAGTGGTGCAGGACGCGGACCGCGAGCGCGGCGTCGAACGCGCCGGTCGCGAACGGCATCGCCCGCAGGTCGGCCGCGACCAGGGTGACGTGCGAGGCCCACCGGTCGCGGGCCTGCTCGAGCAGCGACCAGGCAGAGTCCACCAGCACGCACTCGTCGAAGCGATTCACGTAGACGTCGGCGAGCCGGCCGAACCCACACCCGGCGTCCAGGATCCTTCGGCCGACCCGCGGGAGCAGTCGCTCGACCAGCCGGTGCTCCAGCACGTCCATGTGGGCCCGCGCCGGGTCGCGCCAGAACGCCGCGTAGTCGAAGCCTTCGTACAGCGCGCGGGCGACGGGGCGCGGGACGGGCGCCTCCACAGCCATCGCACCCATGTTCGCCGGGCACGATTTGTGTCGGGCTGGATGCTGGTTGGAATCCGGTTTGAATTCCCCGCCGGCCCCTGGCCCTCAGGCCCGGTCGCGGCGACGGCCCTGCGTGCGGTTGAGCTCGATCCTCCAGCATCCCTCGTGCCAGTGACGACGACCCTCCGGATCACTCCGCGGCACCACCACCAGATGCCAGGAGAGAGGCCGGATCTCGAGGTCGCATCCTGGACATCGGTACGGCTTGTCGCCCGAGACCCGACGGATGTCGGCCCACGGCACGAGCGCCCACAGCGGCGCCTGGCCCCGCGGGCGGCGCGGCGAAGTGGGCGGCTCCTCGGGCAGACGACGGTGCTTGCGCGGCATGTCAGCGACCCGCCACCCGCAGAACGAACGGCGCGGCGAGCTCGGCGAGGCCGGCGCCGACCTCGCGAGCATCGACCTTCGTGCCCCGAACGTTGAACGAGTGGTCGCCGTCCCGGACGGAGAGGTACTCGGCGCGCGCGCCGAGGCTTTCCAGCACGGACGCCAGGAGGTCTGGACGGGCGAACGGGTCGCGGGTTCCGTGCAAGAACAGCATCGGGACGGCCACCCGGCGAAGATGCTCGGCGCGCAGTCGCTCGGGCGCGCCGGGCGGGTGGAGCGGGTAACCGAGGAAGACCAGGCCCGCCGCCGGCATCCCGTCGGCCGTGCACATCGACGCGATGCGACCGCCGAGCGACTTGCCACCGGCCAGCACCGGACGCCCCTCCGCGAGGCGCACGGCCGCCTCGAACGCGGCGAGCCAGCTCTCGCGGAGGACGGGCTCGGGGTCGGGCGAGCGCCGCCCGGCCTCCGCGTACGGGAAGTTGAACCGGAGGGTCGCGACCCCGTGCGCCTCCAGCGCCCTGCAGAACCCGGCGAGGAACGGGTGCTGCATCCCGGCGCCCGCTCCGTGCGCGACGACCAGGACGGGCGCCGGCGCGCCCGGATCGATCCACAGGGTCGAGATCGGCCGCCCGGAGGCGTCCACCCGGCCTCGGAGCTCGGGCGATCGCATGGGATGATTGTCCCCGATGACGGGCACGCTGTACCTCGGGACCTCGGGGTTCGCCTACGACGAGTGGAAGCACGGCGTCTTCTATCCCGAGGGATTGAAGAACACCGACCTGCTCTCCTACTACGCCACGCGGTTCCCCTCCGTCGAGATCAACTACACCTTCCGCAGGTTCCCGACCGAGAAGACCCTGCGCACCTGGCGCGAGCAGACGCCCGAGGGCTTTCGCTTCACGCTGAAGGCCAACCAGCGCATCACCCACGTCAAGCGTCTGGCGGACGCCGACCAGGACGTCCGCGACTTCCTCGAGCGAGCGAGCCTGCTGGGCGACCGGCTCGGGGCCGTGCTGTTCCAGTGCCCTCCCTCCCTCAGGTACGACCGCCGACTCCTGGAGGGGTTCGTCGGGTACCTTCCCCCAACCGTCCGCGCCGTGATGGAGTTCCGGCACCCGTCCTGGCTGGAGGCGCGAGAGCTCCTGCTGGACCAGGGCGTCGCCTGGTGCGTCGCCGAGACCGACGAGCGGGACCCCGGGCCCGACGAGCTCTCGTGGGTCCCCTACGGGTACCTGAGACTGCGCAAGACCGAGTACTCGGACGAGGAGCTCGCCGCGTGGGCCGGTCGGATCCGTCCGGCGCTCGCGTCGGGGTCCGACGTCTACTGCTACTTCAAGCACGAGGACGGGGGCCTGAGCCCTCGGATGGCCGACCGCCTGCGCGAGGTGCTCTGACCCCCACGGACATCGCGGAGACCTCGGGCAGGGGTCGCTCGTCCAGACGTTCGCGGAGGGCGCGCTCGACCTCGGCGATCTGCTCCGCCCCCTCGACCTTGCGTCCCAGCTCGTCGCGCACGTAGAAGACGTCCACGACTCGGGCGCCGTAAGTCGCGACCTTTGCCAGATGAACGTCGAGGTGGAGATCGGCGAAGGTCCGAGTGACGTCGAAGAGCAGGCCGATTCGGTCCGGCGCCCCCACCTCGACGACCGTGAAGAAGTCCGACACGTCGTTGTGCACGCTCACGCGGACCGGAACCTCCGCCCTCGGGCTGCGGTAGTGACGGCGCTTGTCCAGCACCTGGTGCTCGAGCGAGATCCGGCCCTCGATGGCCTTTCGAAGCGCCGCCCGGAACCGCCGCCAGCGCTCCTCATCGATCTCCGGCTCGAAGAGCCCCTCGACCTCGAACACGTCGAGCGCCGTCCCGTCCTCCGTCGTGAAGACCTGCGCGGTAAGGATCGACAGCCCGGCGAGCGAGAGGGCGCCCGCGATCCACGAGAGCAGCCCGGGGCGGTCGGCCGCCACCACGGTGAGCTCGTGCGCGCCGGCCCGGGATCCCGGGCCGGACTGGGTGCGCACCTCGGCGGCGCCCACGGGGGTCCGAAGCAGCGCGAAGTGGGCCGCGATCCGCTCGACCGGCAGGGTGAGGAAGTAGCTCCTCGGCATGCGCAGCAGGAACCGGTCGACCTCCGCCGGGTCCTCGTTCGCGAGCCGGAGCCGCAGCTCCTCGGCCCGCTCGGCGAGGCGCTCGGCCGTCTCGACCCCCATCTCGCCGCGCTCGAGCACGCGCTGGACCTTCGCGACCAGCTCGCGCACCAGCGTCGCCCGCCACGGCGTCCAGGCGAGCGGCCCGGTCGCCGCGGCGTCGGCGAGCGTGAGCAGGTACAGGGCCGCCAGGCGCTCGGGCTCTCCGACGCGCGCGGCGACGTCGAGGATGAGGTCGTCGTCCCCGAGGTCCCGGCGCGTGGCCGTGTCCGACAGCAGGAGGTGCTCCGCGACCAGGAAGACGGCGAGATCCCTGGTCGGAGCCGGCACGCCGATCCGCTCGAGCACGAGCCGGGCGACCTCCGCGCCGACCGGAACGTGGCTTCCCCCTCCCGTCTTGCCGATGTCGTGGAGGAGCGCCCCCAACAGGAGCGCATCGGGGTCGCGAACCAGGCTCGCCGCCTCGGCCGCGAGGGGATCGCCGCCGTCCTCGCCGGCGAGCAGCCGCGCGACGCCGGACAGCGTCCGAAGCAGGTGCACGTCGACGGTGTGGCGGTGGTAGGGGTCGCGCTGCGGACGACAGCGCACGGGTCCCCATTCCGGGAGGAGCCGGTCGAGGAGCTCGATCCGATCGAGCGCCTCAAGGGCGCGCGCGCCTTCCTCCCCGGCCCGCAAGATCTGCAGGAAGGACTCGCGCATGCCATCGGTCCACACCACCCGGGGAGGGACCTCCACCTGCTCGATCCGATCGAGGGTCGCCGTCGACATCACCCCGCGACGGCGAGCGACATCGGCGAAGGCCGCCAGCACGCCCTCGGCCGTCGGCTCCACCAGAACCGCGTCCGAGGATCCCTGCAGGGAGCGGTCGAACACCGCGCCGACCACCTGCTCCACCTGGCGGGCGTGCGCGAACACCGCACGCATGAGCCCGTCGACCGCGGGCAGGCCGGGTTCGTCCTCGAACCCCATGGCGTCCGCGATGGCCGGCTGCTGCTCGAGGTGCAGACGGTTCACCGGCCGTCCGGTCTCGAGGTGCAGCGCGCTCCGGACGCGCGTGAGGAACTCCGCGGCCTCCTCGACCCGCTCGCGTTCGGCTTGGCGCAGGAGCCCGGCCCGTGCGAGCGAGGCCAGCCGGGCGCTCGTGGGCGACCCCGTTGGCCCGCCGCCGGACGCGTGGCACACGGCCTCGGCGAGCCAGCCCAGCATCTGGATGTCGCGGAGCCCCCCGGCGCCCTCTTTCAGCTCGGGCTCGAGCAGGGCCGAAACCACCCCGAACCGATCGCGACGATCGGCCGCGTCCGCCTTGAGTCGCCGGACGAACGCCCGCGGGTCGGCGCGGAGCCGACCGAGCAGCTCGGAGCGAACGCCCTCGAGCACCTCGCCGTCGCCGGCGACCGCGATGCCGTCCAGCATCGCGGTCGCCGCGTCCAGGTGCTCGGCGACCAGGGCCAGGCACTCCGGCGGCGTGCGGACCGCGTGACCGACGCTCAGCCCGGCGTCCCAGAGCGGATACAGCAGGGACTCCGCGAGCCGGGTCACCTCGCTCGCCCGCTCGCCCGTGTGCAGGATCAGCAGGTCGACGTCGGAGCGCGGAGCCAGCTCCCCTCGTCCGAACCCACCCAGCGCGACGAGCGCGATCCCCGGGGGCGGCGCTTGCTCCCGGAACAGCTCCCGGAGGCACCCGCGCACGATGCCGGCGCGGCGCGACCCCGACCAGCGCCCGTGATGTCCGGGCGAGTAGGCGCGATCGAGGGCGCCGAGCTCGTCCAGCAGCCGCGCAACCGGCGCGGGGTGCTCGACCATGTCAGAGCGCGTCGGGGCCCATCTCGCCGGTCCGGATCCGGATCACCTGCTCGACCGGCGTCACCCAGATCTTCCCGTCGCCGATCTTGCCGGTCCGGGCCGCCTTGGTGATCGCGTCGACGACGCCGTCCACCTGATCGTCGTCGGCGAGCACCTCGACCTTCACCTTCGGCACGAAATCGACCTGGTACTCGGCCCCGCGATAGACCTCGGTGTGGCCGCGCTGACGGCCGAACCCCTCGACGTCGCTCGTCGTGAGCCCGTTCACCCCGATCTCGCGGAGCGCCTCCTTGACCTCGTCCAGCTTGAAGGGCTTCACGATCGCGACGACGAGCTTCACCGGTCCCTCCTCCGCCCGACGAACACGAGCTTATAGCGGGCCTCGGGCGTGCGCTCAGCGCACCACCTGGTCAGCCGGCGGCCGCGCGCTTCCTCGGGGTCGCCGCCTTCTTTGTCTGGGCGGCCTTTCGGCTCGTCGCCTTCTTGGCCGGGGCTCTCGAGGGCCTCCGAGCGCCCGAGACCCGGGGGGTCTTCTTCTTCGCGGCCTCGACGGAGGCCTTGAGCGCCTCCATCAAGTCGACCACGCGGGCGGGGGGCGCCTCGGGCGCCACCTCGATCTCCTCGCCCGCGACCTTCTTCTCGACCACCTCGAGGAGGGCCTCCCGGTACTCGTCGCGGTAGGCCTCGGGGTTCCAGGGCTGGGTGAGGCTCTCGATGAGCGACTTGGCCATCTCGACCTCGCTCGCCCGGACCTTGGCCTCGGCGTCGAGGGTGTCGAAGTCGGCCGCGCGGATCTCGTCGGGCCAGTACATCGTCTCGAGGACGAACACGCCGTCCGTGAACCGCAGCACCGCGAGGTGCTCCTTGTCGCGGAAGGAGACCTTGGCGATGCCGACCTTCTGCTCCTCGGCGAGCGCGCGTCGAAGCAGCGCGTAGGCCTTTGCGCCCGTCTCGTCGGGCACCAGGTAGTAGGACTTCTTGAACAGGATCGGGTCGATCTCGGCCAGGTCCACGAACTGCTGGATGTCGATGGTGCGGCTCGACTCCACGGGCACCGCGTCGAGCTCCTCGTCGGTCAGCACGACGTAACGGTCCTTCTCGTACTCGTACCCCTTGACGATGTGGTCGTACGGGACCTCCTCGCCGTCGATCTCGCACACGCGCTTGTATCGGATGCGGCCGTGGTCGGCGTCGTGGAGCTGGTTGAACCGGAGGGACTTCTCCTCGGTGGCCGGGTAGACGGACACCGGGATCGTCACCAGGCCGAAGGAGATGGCCCCCTTCCACATCGATCTGGGTGGCATGTGGCACCTCCGGAGAGCGACCGCGCCCCACGCACGGCGAGTTGGAGATTGTATCCGTCCTGGGCGACCCGCCACGACTAGCATGGCTGGCGCCATGCCTCCCCGACGACGATCCTCCGGACGGGCGTTCACGGTCCGATTCCCCTCGGAGCTCCCGGCCGAGCGGCGCGGGGACGTCTGGTGGGTCGAGACGGCGGGCCGCGAGCTCCGCCTGTCGAACCTCGACAAGGTGTTCTGGCCCGACGAGGGCTACACGAAGGGCGACGTGATCGCCTACTACTACAACGTCGCCGACCTCATCCTGCCGCATCTCCTCGAGCGGCCGCTCACGATGAAGCGGATGCCCGACGGCCTGGCCGGCGGGTTCTTCTACGAGAAGTCCGCGCCCTCGCACACCCCCGACTGGATCCCGCGGTGCCGGGTCGAGTCCGAGGACGCCCGAGACGGCGTGATCGACTACCTCATGGTCGAGGACCTCGCGGGGCTGCTGTTCGTCGCGAACCTGGGCTGCATCGAGTTCCACCCGCTGCACTCGAGGTGCCGTTCGGTGGACTCGCCGGACTACCTGTTCTTCGACCTGGACCCGTTCGAGCCGATCACGTTCGACGACGTGCTGGCGGTCGCGCTTCACGTCAAGGCGGCGCTCGACGCGCTCGGGCTCGAGGGCTTTCCCAAGACGAGCGGGGCCACGGGGATGCAGATCTTCGTGCCGGTCGAGCCCGGCTACAGCTACCGGCAGGTCCGCGACCTGGTCGGCGCGATCGGCGCCGCGATCCTGAAGGCCGACCGCGAGCGCGTGACGATGTCCTGGCAGGTCTCGCGCCGGGCGGGAAAGGTATTCATCGACCACAACATGAACCGCTCGGGCGCGAACATCGCATCGGTCTACTCGCTCCGCCCCGAACCCGGCGCCCCCGTCTCCACCCCGCTGACCTGGGACGAGGTCGAGCGAGGGGTGAGGCCTCGAGACTTCACGATCGAGACCGTCTGGAGGCGGTTCCGACGCCTCGGCGACCTGTTCGAGGGGGTGCGCACGAGGCCCCAGGACCTCACCCCAGCGCTCGAGGCCCTCGGCCTTCCCTCCGCGAAGCAGGCCGAGGGGAGCCCGGCGGCGCCCGGGCGAGGCTCGGAGGAGGTCATCGCCGCGTCCAGGGACCCCAACCTGTCCGAGTACCTGCGCAAGCGCGACTTCGCCGCAACCCCCGAGCCCGCGCCGGGTGGAGCGGCGGGGGCCGGCAACTCCTTCGTGATCCAGAAGCACCGCGCCACGCGCCTTCACTACGACCTGCGTCTCGAGCGGGACGGCGCGCTCCCGTCCTGGGCGGTGCCGAGGGGCCTGCCGACCCAGCTCGGCGACCGGCGCCTCGCGGTGCGGACCGAGGACCACCCGCTCGAGTACGGGGGGTTCGAGGGGACCATCCCCGCCGGACACTACGGGGCCGGCGAGGTCCGCATCTTCGACGACGGCACGTACGAGCCGATCGAGTGGAGCGACACGAAGGTGAGCTTCCGCCTTCACGGGCGGCGCTACCCGGGACTCGAGTACCACCTGGTGAAGACCAGGACCGATTGGCTGGTGTTCCTGGCCAGCCACCAGGAGGCACCGCTGATCGCCCCCCCGCCCGCGTTCCAGCCGATGCTCGCGGAGGGCGGGCACGAACCGTTCGACGACCCGACGTGGCGATTCGAGCCCAAGCTCGACGGGATCCGCTGTCTCGCGTACCTGTCGACGGACCTGACCCGATTGGTCACGAGGACCGGTCACGACGTCACCTCGCGCTATCCGGAGCTGCACATGGTCCACGAGCTGGTGAACCAGGTGAACGCGGTCCTCGACGGAGAGATCGTGGCCTTCGACGAAGAGGGTCGGAACTCGTTCGAGGCCCTCCAGCAGCGGATGAACCTGTCGAACGAGCGCGAGATCAAGCGGATGTCGAACCAGGTCCCGGTCTCGCTCGTCGCCTTCGACCTCCTGTGGCTCGACGGGCACGACCTCACCGGGCAGCGGCTCGAACATCGGCGGGAGCTGCTGGAGGCGGTGGTCGAGGAGGACCCGCGCCTGCACCTGGTCACCTATGTGGACGGCGAGGGCCGGCGGCTTGCGGAGGCGGCGCGCTCGCTCGGCCTGGAGGGCGTGATGGCCAAGCGGAAGGGCTCGCGCTACCACCCCGGCCGCCGGGCGCCGGACTGGCGGAAGATCAAGCTCACGAACACCCAGGACTGCGTGATCCTCGGGTGGACGCCGGGGCAGGGCGGACGCGCGGGGGCGTTCGGCGCGTTGCTGGTGGGCGCCTACGTCGGCAACGAGCTCCGGTGGGTCGGCCAGGTGGGCACCGGGTTCACCCGGCAGACGCTCGACCGCCTGATGGAGCGGCTTCGTCCGCTCGTTCGCACGACGCCGGCCACGGAGGATCCGGATCTCGCGGCGGTGAAGGGAGCGACGTTCGTCGAGCCCGTCCTCGTGTGCGTGGTCGAGTACCTGGAGCTCACCAGGAGCACCCGCAAGATGCGCGCGCCCTCGTTCAAGGGACTTCGCGACGACAAGGCACCCGACGAGTGCGTGCTCGAGCCTCCGGCGGTCCGCGGCCGGGCGGCGCGGAGGCGGGGCTGAGCCCGCTACCCGGTCGCGTGAAGGTCCTTCAGCAGCGGGATCAGCGCGCCGTCGGCCCGGCGACCGTGCTCAGCACCCGAGCCGCGAGCGCCACCGGCCCGCTGCTCAGAACGGGTCGAACCCCGCGCGCACGAGGAGCGCGCGAACCTCGCGCTCGTTCAACCCGCGCTGCACGAGGTCGCGGTAGAGGCGGAGCGCGGCGAGCGAGCGTCCGCACTTCGGGCAGTAGCGGAAGAAGTCCTCGCAGGGCGTCGCGCACCAGGGACACTGCGTGAGCGAAGGACGCCGGTCGGGCTCGAGCCCCGTGTCGACGAGCGCGTCGAGGTAGCCCTTGCCGTAGTCCCACTGGATGTACTCCTCCTCGCGGACCTCGAACGCCGGCTCGTGCATCCGCGGCTCACCGGTCTGGAGCATGTGCTCGAGGTTCTCCCGCAGGAGATCCCACTCGTAGTAGTGGTTCTCGCCGCAATCCGGGCAGGCGATGACGACGCCCTTCACGCCCTGTGGCCCGAAGATCTGGCGCATGCCGCCCAGGTCCTCGAGGTCGGCGCGGACGTTCTCCTCCTCCTCCGGATCGAGCCGGCCGGGCTCGTCCTCCGGCGGATCGCCGATCGGGTCCTCCATCACTCTTCCTCGTCCTTGAACGCGAAGGTTCGAAAGGCCTCGGCGTACTCGACGCCGCCGCGGGCGCCCAGCTCCCGCGCGCGCTCCCGAACCCAGGGGGCGGAGGCCTCCCCGTGCTGCGACCGGTGCCGAGCCAGGGCCTCCAGCTTCACCTCGATGGTCTTCGTGATGTCAACGTACGTATCGGGCTCCTCCGAGCCCAACCAAAGGTTCGGGATCTCGAACGGCTCCAGTCCCGCCTCCAGGAGCTCGGGGAACTGCGGCCTGGACGGGGCGTCGGGCATGACCGCGCACAGGGCGAGCTCGCCGGCGGCCCGGTGGTCGACGTGGTTCACGTACCGGCGGTTCCGCGACCAGAGCCGGGAGGGATCGGGGGCCACCACCACGTCGGGGCGGATCCGCCGGATCTCCCGGGTCACCGCGCGGCGCGTCTCCAGGTTCACCTCGAGCTCGCCGTCGCGGAACCCCAGGAAGGTCACGCTGCGAACCCCCAGGACCTCGGCCGCGGCCCGCTGCTCGCGCTCGCGGATCCGGGCGATCTCCTCGCGAGCCGCCCCGGGCTCGTTGGACCCGGCCGACCCGTCCGTGATCACCACGTAGTGAACGTCGGTCCCCTCCCGCGCCCACAGGGCCACCGTGCCTCCGCACATGTACTCGGCATCGTCCGGGTGCGCGAACAGGACGAGAGCGGTCGCAAATCGCACGAAGGCAAGCGTACCGGAGGATCTCGCGAACCTGCAGTCCTCGCCGGGACCCGTGCGCCCCGCGCGGACCCCTCAGCGCGTCTCCGAGAACCGGAAGAGCCTGGTCGCGAGCCAGAACGACACGAGCACCCAGATCCCCACCTGGAGAAGCTGCGCCCCGGTCGCGGTGATGGACTTCCCGTCGACCGCCACGGTGCGCATCGCGTCCAGGAGCGGGGTGAGCGGCAGGTACCGGACGAGCGTCTCCACGACCTTGGGGAGGGTCTCGACGGGGAAGAAGACCCCCGAGAAGAACATCATCGGCAGGGCGACCGCCTGGCCGAGCCCCTGCGCCGCGTCGGGGGTCGACGCGCGACCGGCGACCGCGAACCCTAGGTTCAAGAACACCAGGTTGCCGAGCACCACCAGGACGAACAGCCACAGCACGTTTCCGTAGACGTGGCCGCCGAACGCGAACACCCCGACGCCCAGGATGAGCGCGGACTGCACGACCGACAGCACCAGCCGCGCGAGCACCTGGGCCGCGAGGAACCGGATCGGCCGCAGCGGCGTGGCCAGGATCCGCTTGAGGATCCGCTGCTCCCGGTACCGCGCGACGGCGACGCCCATCCCGACGATCGAGATGTTCATGACGCCCATCGCGACGAGGCCGGGAAGGATGAAGTCGTAGTAGTCGACGGTCTTGGCCTGCACCGCCTTGGCCTCGACCACGAGCGCCGGCCGCGACACGCCCGCGGCCCGCAGGTTCATGCCGTCCACGACCTGCCGGATCGTGGTGAGCGCGAACTGGTTGGACGTGAAGTTGCTCCGGTTGTAGAGGACCTCGATCCCCGCGGGCCCGGCTGCGGGCGTCTGCGCCGGAACCGCGAGCACGACGTCGACGTCTCCCTCCGCAAGGTCCTTGCGCGCGATTCCCTCGGACGCCGTGCGGTGGACGTCGAACGAGTCGACCCGATCGAGACCCTGGACGAGCGCCGGTCCGATCGGCGCGCGGTCGGCGCCGACCACGTCGATGCGGACGTTCGGCGCCTGGTTGAAGTCGAACAGCCCGAACACCACGACGAAGATGACCGGAAAGGCGAGGGCCCAGAACAGGGACTGCCGGTCCCGGTAGAGCATCTTCATGCTGGCGACGAACAGCTTCCGCACCGTCGATCACTCCCTCAGGGTGTGCCCGGTCAGCGTGAGGAACACGTCCTCGAGCGTGGCGGGGATGACCTGCACGTCCTCGACCTTCACGCCGTTGGACTCGCTCCACTCGACGAACGCCGGGAGGGTCTCGGCGGCGCGCCGCACGGCGAGCTCCCAGTTGAACCCGTTCAGCTGGACGGGGGTGACCCGGCGCACGCCGGGGAGACGCGCAAGCGCGGCCTCGTCGACTCCGCCGCTCGCCTGGAACACGATCCGGTACGCGGAGGGGAGGCGGCGAACGAGCCCGAGGGGCGTGTCGAGCGCCTGGATCCGTCCGTGGTCGATGATCGCGACGCGGTCGCAGAGGACCTGGGCCTCCTCCATGTAGTGCGTGGTCATCACGACGGTCTTGCCCTCCTGGCGGTTGATGAACTCGACCAGGTCCCAGAGGTTGCGGCGGGCCTGCGGGTCCAGACCCGTCGTGGGCTCGTCGAGGAACACGACCTCCGGATCGTTCACCATCGCGGCGACGATCGAGAAGCGCTGAGCCTGCCCGCCGGAGAGCTCGCCGACGAGCGCCCTCCGCTTGTCGAGGAGCCCCACCTTCTCGAGCAGCTCGGCCGGCGGAAGGGCCTTCGGGTAGAACGACCCGAACAGATCCAGGATCTCCTCAAGCGTGAGGTACCGGAAGTACGCGCCGGCCTGAAGCTGGACACCGATGCGAGCCTTCATCCGCTCGCGGTCGTGCACGGAGTCGAGACCGAGGACGGACGCGGTTCCGGACGTGGGCTCCTGGAGCCCCTCGATGATCTCGAGGGTCGTGGTCTTGCCGGCCCCGTTCGGGCCGAGGAAGCCGAACACCTCCCCTCGATGGACCTCGAAGGACACGCCGTCGACGGCCCGAAGCGTTCCGCCGCCCGGCGCCGGGAACTCCTTGACCAGGCCGCTGACCTCCACGGTGACCTCGTCGCTGCCGATCACCCTTCCCCTCCTTTCAGCGTCCTCAGGGCCCGGTCGCACCAGCTCACGTTCGCGCGGAAGTGCGCGATGCCGTACTCGAGCGTGAGACGCGCGGACCGGAACCGCGGATCGCCGTCGATCTGGGCGCCGATCTCCCGGAGCCGTTCCAGCGCTTCCTGCGAGTCGCGTCGGTGGCCCTCGACGAGCGCGAGGAGCCGCTCGCGCGACATCTGGTGCCCGAAGAACAGCTTCAGCAGGAACTCGCTCTTGAACGGCTCGTGCTCCGGCCGCTCCTCGAGCCATCGCCTGAGGGCACGTTCACCCGCGGGCGTGATGCGATACAGGCGCTTGTCGGGTCGGTCCGCCTGCTCAACCTCGCGCTCGGTGGCGAGCCCGGCCGCCACCAGACGGCGAAGCTCCGAGTAGATCTGGCTCTTCGCAGGCGCCCAGAAGAACTCCAGGCTGCGCTCGGCCAGCTTCACGAGGTCGTAGCCCGAGGCCTCTCCGAAGGTGAGCATGCCGAGCACCGCGAACGAGCTGTTCGGCAGTCGTTCGGTCTCGGCGGAACCCACGTCCCCGGCGCTGTGGTCCAAATCGAAATAGTCCGAATAGAACTAGACCGGAGCGTACCATACGGACTCGCGGGCCGCGCCGTCAACCTGCCTCGCCCGAGCGGACGGGAGAGCGCGTCGGCTCGGGCTCCGGCCCCGGCCCAGGGTCAGTACCTGCCGTACCCCCCGCCGGAGCCGCCGGAGCCCGACCCGGCGCCACCGCCCGAGGTGCCGGGGGTCCCCGACGTCGTCACGGCGTACCAGACGCCTTCGAGGCCCTGGCCGTTCGCCTGACCCGGCCCGCTGTCCCCCGCGTACGTGTACAGGGGCTGGCCGTCGAACGTGAGCTGCTTGGAGCCGTCGGGCCTCACGACCGTGCCGAACGAGCCGGAGACGCCGCTTGGCACGGCCGGGAGCGATCCGGAGACCAGCACCGGGGGCCACGCGCTCGCGCACGACCCGGTGCACACGATCTTCCCCCCGGTCTCCTGGGTGTTGTGGTAGAGGGTCAGGCCCTCAGCCGTGTCGAGCACCGTGCCGATCCCCTTCACCTGCTGGGTGCCGATCGTCAGGGCGGCGGATCCGCCGCCCGTCGGGCCTCCCGATCCGGAGGAGGCGGTCGCCCCGTGGCTGCACGCGGCGAGGACGAGCGCCAGGGCGGCGACGGCCGCCGTTCGCGCGATGGTGGTGCCCCGGATTGGCCTCATGACCGACCTCCCAGATCGAGCTGCTCGTGCTCTCGCAAGGTGTACGCGCGAGGCGGGCGCGGCGTTCGACCCATTCCGAGTTCTTACCGCGGGCCTCGCCGGATCGATCCCTCGGCGGTCCGGCTCGGTTCCCCGTCGGGCCAGATCACCCGGACCATGAGCTCGTGGGGACCGAGGCCGGGAACGCCGAACACGCGCCCCCGCCCCTCGAAGCCGAGCCGCCGGTAGAAGCCCTCCGCGGACAGGCGGGCGGTGCACCACAGGAGCCGACCGCCCAGGCCGCGGGCGTGCTCGAGACACCCCTCGACGAGCCTCGCCCCGTGGCCGCGACCACGCACGTGCGGGAAGGTGGCCATCCCGCGGAGCCTCCATTGCGCGTGCGGCGGCGCTCCGTGCGCAGGCCCGCCTCCCGCCTGGATCCCCAACTCCGGGGCGATCGCCTCGCGGACCACCGAGGCGATGCCGACCAGCTCTCCACCCTCGAACGCCCCGAGGTGGAGCGTGTCCGGGGCGTCGTCGCCCAGGTATACGAGCTCCTCCGGTGGGTGCCGGGGGCGGAGCAGTCGGTGGCGGAGGAGGCGGATCTGCTCGATCCCGATGGGGCGGACCTCAGGGTCCACGGCCCTCACCGTCCCGGGCCGCGAGCCTGCGCTCGAGCGCCTCGATCTGTCCACGCACGCTCTCGGGCGAGGGTCCGCCGGGGACGCCCCGAGCCCGAACCGCCCGATCGGGATCGAGGAGAGCCGGGCCCTCCGGGAGGTCGAGCTCGGCCCACTCGGGACCGCTCAGGTCGGCGAGCGACCGACCCTCCGCCTCGAGTCGCGCGACGAGCTCCCCCACCCGGCGATGCGCCTCGCGGAACGGCACCCCGGCGACCACGAGCGCCTCGGCGAGGTCGGTCGCGTACAGGCCGGAATCGCGCGCCGCACGGCGCATCGGCTCGAGTCGGAACGAAGCGGTCTCCACGCAGCCGGCGAGCGCGGGCAGGACCGCCTGGAGCGTGTCGACGCAGTCGAACAGCGGCTCCTTGTCCTCCTGCAGGTCGCGGTGGTAGCCGAGCGGCAGGCCCTGCAGCGTCGACGAGAGCGCCACCAGATGACCGGCGAGCCGCCCCGCCTTGGCCCGGACGAGCTCGGCGACGTCCGGGTTGCGCTTGTGGGGCATCATGCTCGAACCGGTGGCGTAGGCCTCGTCGATCTCGACCCAGCCGAGGGCTTCGTCGCTCCAGCGCAGGAGGTCCGCCGCGAGTCTGGACAGGTGGGTTCCGAGGATCGCGGCATCGGCCAGGAACTCCTGCGCGAAGTCGCGGTCGGAGACCGCGTCGATCGAGTTCGCGAAGCGATCCGCGAACCCAAGGCGTCGGGCGGCCGCGGTCGGGTCGAGCCCGAGCGTGGAGGTGGCGAGCGCGCCGGCGCCGAGGGCCGAGACCGAGGCGCGACCGGCCCAGCCCTGGAACCGGTCGAGGTCGCGCACGAGCGCCCAGGCGTGCGCGAGGAGGTGGTGCCCGAGTGTCACCGGCTGCGCCGCGCGCCCGTGGGTCGTGCCGGGCATGACGGTCTCGGCGTGCTCGCGCGCATGCCGGACGAGCGCGCGGATCACGCGCACGACGCCGGCCTCGACTCGCCCCCAGGCGTCGAGCAGCCAGAGGCGCAGGTCGGTCACAACGAGGTCGTTTCGGCTTCGGCCGGCGTGAAGCTTCGCACCGACCTCGCCCAGGCGTTCGGTGACCCCGCGCTCGATCGCGGAGTGCACGTCCTCGTCGGCGGCGTCGAAGGCGAAGCGGTCCGCCGCGATCTCCTCCCCCACCTCCAGGAGCGCCCGCTCGAGGGTCTCGGCTTCCTCGGCCGCAATCAGGCCCGCATCGCGCAGCCCCAGGACGTGCGCGATCGAGACCTTCACGTCCTGGGGCGCGAGCCGGACGTCGAAGCTCAGGCTGCGGCCGAGCACCGCGGCCTCCAGCGCCGGCTGCTTGGAGAACCTGCCCGACCAGAGCGGCCGGCCGGGGTCGCTCATCCTGGGCTCCCGGCGCCGGGGCCCGACGCCTCGGCGCCGATCCCCTGGACCTCGGACCACACGCGAAGCGGCATCCCCCACAGCCGCACGAAGCCGGCCGCGTGGTGGTGGTCGAACGCGTCGCCCTCCCCGTACGTCGCGAGCCCCTCGTCGTACAGCGAGACCTCGGACCGCCGCCCGACCACGCTGCAGGTACCCGGCGAGAACTCGAGCCGCACCTCACCCGTCACGTGGGACTGGGTGGCGTCGACGAACGCGTCGATCGCGGCTCGCAGCGGCGAGAACCACAGCCCGTCGTAGACGAGCTCCGACCACCGCTGCTCCACGGACGGCTTGAAATGCGCCACGTCGCGCTCGAGCGTGAGGGTCTCGAGGGCCCGGTGAGCCGTGATGAGCGCGAGCGCGCCGGGAACCTCGTAGAGCTCGCGGGACTTGATGCCAACCCGGCGGTTCTCGATCATGTCCACCCGTCCGAAGCCGTATCGGCCGCCGAGAGCGTCGACCTCTCGGATGAGCGCCGGCAGCGGACGCGCGGTCCCGTCGAGCGACACGGGCACGCCGCGCTCGAACCCCACCACCACCTCCGCCGGCTCCGACGGACGGTTCTGCGCAGGGGCGGTGCGGGCGAAGGCCCGCTCCGGCGGCGCCGCCCACGGATCCTCCAGCGGACCGCACTCGGCGGTCCGGCCCCACAGGTTCTCGTCGATGGAGAACGACGTCGCGACGTCCGCGATCGGGATGCCCCACTCCTCGGCCAGCGCCACGGCCTTCTCCCGCGGGATTCCGTCGTCGCGCACGGGGGCGAGGATCTCGAGGTCCGGCGCCAGCACGCCGAACGCCACCTCGAACCGAACCTGGTCGTTGCCCTTGCCGGTGCAGCCGTGCGCGAGGACGCCGGCTCCGATCTCCCGGGCGACCCGAACCACCTCCTCGGCGATCAGGGGGCGGGCGAGGCTCGAGACCATCGGGTACCGGCCCTCGTACAGACCGTTGGCCTTGATGGCTGGGATGAGGAACTCGCCGGCGAAGCGATCCACGGCGTCGATCACGCGGACCTCCGCGGCGCCGGCCCGCATGCCGCGCTCGCGAACGAGCGCGAAGTCCTCTTGCTGGCCCACGTCCACCGCCACGGCGACCACCTCGTAGCCGCGCTCGGTGAGCCACCGGATCGTCACCGAGGTGTCCAGACCTCCCGAGTACGCAAGGGCCACGCGCTTCATGCTTCCTCCATCGCTGCTCGCAGGGTGCGTTCCACGGTTCGGGGCGAGACCCCGTCGCTCGGGACGACGAGGATCGTGTTGTCGCCCGCGATCGTGCCGGCCACGTCCGGAAGCTCGGCGCGGTCCAGGACCTCCGCGAGGGCGCTCGCGGCGCCGGCCGGCGTGCGGATCACCAGGAGCTGGTTGGCCGGGACGATCGCCAGGGCGAACTCGCGAAGGGCGTGGGACAGCAGACCGGCCGGCGCGGTCGGGGCGGTCTCGCCCGGTCGCACGTACCGCACCCCCTCCCGGTCGTGAACCCTGGCGAGCCCGAGCTCCTCGATATCGCGGGAGATCGTCGACTGGGTCGCCGGCAGGCCGAGCCGCTCGAGTCGCGCCCGGATCTCCTCCTGGCTCGACAGGCGTCCGGCGGCCACGAGCTCGAGGATCGCCTGCTGGCGCCGGACCTTCGACGCGCCGACCGACCGCGTCACCGCGCCCCCTCCCGGTCCGAGACGGGACTCGGCCCGGGCACGCGCTCGACAGAGCCCGGACCGGGCGGCCCTTCGGCCACGATCATCGTGCCCACCCCCTCCGGGGTGAACAGCTCGAGCACCAGCGCGTGCTCCACCCTCCCGTCCAGCAGGTGTACCCGGGGCACGCCCCCCTCGAGCGCTCGCGCCGCGCTCTCGAGCTTCGGGATCATGCCGCCCTCCACGACGGCGCCGTCGCGAAGGAGATCGGCGACCTCGCGCGATCCGAGCTCGGAGAGCAGCTCACCGCCTCGGCCGAGCACCCCCGGGACGTCGCTCATGTACACCAGCTTGTGGGCCCCGAGACCCACGGCCAGCTCGGCGGCGACGGCGTCGGCGTTCACGTTGAAGGTCTGACCGGACTCATCGACGGCGATCGAGGCGACGACCGGGACGAACCGGCGATCCATCAACGTGCGCGCGACCTCGACGTCGACCCGGACGACGTCGCCCACGAAGCCGAGGTCCGGATCGGGCCGGCGGCGGACGACCACGAGCCCTCCGTCGACTCCCGACAGGCCGACCGCGGGCACGTCGCCGGCGAGCAGGGTCGCCACGATCTCGGTATTGAGCTTGCCGGCGAGCACCATGGTGGCCACGTCGAGCGTGTCGGCGTCCGTGACCCGGAGTCCGTCCACGAAGGCGACCGGCAGCCCGAGCCGGGCCGACACCTCGGTCACCTGCGGCCCGCCCCCGTGAACGATCAGCGGGTGGATGCCCACGTGCTGCAAGAGCGCGAGGTCCTTCGCGAACGAGAGCGATAGCGGCGCGCGCTCCATCACCGCGCCGCCCACCTTGATCACGATGGTCGTACCCCAGTGCTCGCGCAGGAACGGCAGCGCGTCGAGCAGCGTCCGTGCCTTCGCGATGGTCCGCTGACGGACCTGCGGCGCAAGAGTCGCCGGCGTCACGTCGTGTACTCCGCGTTGATCTCGACGTACCGGTACGAGAGGTCGACGCCCAGCGCCCGGCTGCGCCCCGGACCGGTCCCGAGCTCGATCCCGAGCACGACGTGGCGCCGCTCCAGCGCCGCTCGGGCCTTCCGCGCGCCGTCGGGCGCGAAGTAGCTCGGGACGACCGTCCCGCCGGCCACCACCGTCGCGTCACCGATCCGCACCCGCACGCGACCCGGGTCCACACGCGCGCCCGAGGCGCCGATCGCCTGCAGGACTCGCCCCGGGTTCGGGTCGCCGCCGAAGACCGCCGTCTTGACGAGCAGCGAGCCCGCGACCGCCTTCGCGACCGCTCTCGCGTCCTCGTCGGTGGCGGCGCCCGTCACCTCGACGATCGCCACGTGCGACGCGCCCTCCGCGTCGTCGGCGAGCTGAGCGACGAGCGAACCGGCCACGTCCTCGACCGCCCCGACGAGCGACCGCCACGGTGTCGTCCCGGGGACGACCGGCTTGCCACCCGCGGCGCCGCTCGCGAGCATCAGGACGGTGTCGTTCGTGCTCGTGCAGCCGTCCACGGTGAGCGACTCGAACGCCGGCTCGAGGGCCTCGGTCGCGAGACGGCCGACCGCCTCGGGGGGAACCGGCGCGTCGGTCGTCACGAACGCGAGCATGGTCGCGAGCTGCAGGTCGGGGGCGATCATGCCGACCCCCTTCGCACAACCGCCGACCCGGTACCCCCCGGCTTCGGCCGCGGCCTGCTTGGCCCGGGTGTCGGTCGTGAGGATCGCCTCCGCGAACGCAGGCCCGCCGCTCGGCGTGAGCGAGCCGACGAGCGCGGGGATCGCCGCGCGCAGCTCGGACAGATGCAGCGGCTCCCCGATCACGCCGGTCGAGCACGCGAGGACTCCCTCCGGGTCGATGCCGAGCGCCCGGGCCACCTCGTCGGTTGCCGCCCGAGCGTCGGCCTCGCCACGGGCGCCCGTGCCCGCGTTCGCCTGCCCGCTGTTCACGACGACCGCCCGGGCGCGGCCCTTCGCCAGGCGCGCCCGCGAGAGCCGGACCGGCGCCGCCGCGAAGGCGTTGGTCGTGAACAGGCCCGCGGCGCTCGCAGGGACGTCGGCGACGAGCAGCCCGAGGTCGGGCCGCGAGGACGGCTTCATGCCGGCGACGGTCCCCGCCGCTCGGAAGCCCCGTGGGAAGGTCACGCTCACGGGTACACCCCGGTCGTCGCGAGGCCCAGCGTCTCCGGCAGCCCGAACATCAGGTTGAGGTTCTGGACGGCCTGGCCGGCGGCACCCTTGCCGAGGTTGTCGAGCGCCCCCGCCACCACCGCCATCCCCGTCCTGGGGTCGGCGACCGCCTGGAGCTCGACCGCGTTGGAGCCGCGGGTGCGCTTGGTGTCGACCATGCCCCCCGGCGGGAGCACCCGGACGAACGGCGCGGCCGCGTAGGCACGGCGCAGGCAGTCGGTAAGTGAGTCCGTGGTCTCGCCCGCGGCGAGGGGGGCGTAGCAGGTGGTGAGCACGCCGCGCACCGACGGGACGAGATGGGGAACGAACGATACGGCCGGGTCGACGCCTGTCCCCAGGGCGAGCGCCCGCTCCATCTCGGGCGTGTGCTGGTGCCTGGGGACTCGGTAGGGCCGGACGCTCTCCTCGGTCGCCACGAACGAAGTGGCCTCAGACGGCGATCGACCGGCTCCCGAGATCCCGGTCTTGCCGTCGACCACGATCGGGCTCGGGTCGATCCGTCCCTCGGCGAGAAGCGGGGCGAGCCCCAGGACGACCGGCGTCGGGAAGCACCCGGGGTTGGCCACGAGCTCCGCGTCGGCGATCGACCCGCCGAACAGCTCGGGCAGTCCGTAGACGGAGCGCTCCAGCCATCCCGGCGCCGGGTGCTCGAACCCGTACCACTCGGGGTAGGCCTCGGCGTCGAGGCGAAAGTCTCCGCCGAGGTCGATGACCCGGACCCCACCCTCGAGCAGGGCAGGCGCCCATCGTGCGCTCGCTCCATGGGCGAGCGCGAAGATCGCGACCTCCAGGGCCTCCGCCTGGGCTTCCTCGAGGGTTCTCAGGACCTCCGAGCCGAGCGGGGTCCCGGCCAGGTGCGGGTGGACCGCGCCGAGCGTTCGGCCGGCCGAGCCCTCCGCGCCCAGGAACACGACGCGCGCCGCCGGGTGCCCGAGCAGCAGGCGGACCACCTCCCCCCCCGCCGTGCCGGAGGCGCCGAGGACGCCGACGGAGACCACCCTGGTGTGAGCCATGATGAGTGATTATGCATTATCTGCATGCTCTTGCCAATGTCGAAGGCTTGTCAGGGAAGCAGGTGCATGAACTCTCCTCAACCCACCTCCGGGACGCCCCCGGAGTCGGGCCTGGAGGCCACGCCGGCGACCCCCCGGCAGAGCGAGCCCCGGGCGCAGCACGGCGTTACGAGACGTTCGGGGGTTGCCTGGCGCCCGACGCAAGGGGTGGCACGGCCGGGCGCATGGTCGCCGCGGGCAAGGCCGGCGACTTCCGGGACCCGGATCGCGTTCGGGCCTGAGCTCGCGGGATCCCTGCGGGGCTCCTCACCCGGTCCGCCGATACCGGCCGGGACGTGGGTCAGAAGACCCTGGACTCGCGGATCTTCTCGAGGGCCTCGCGAGCTCGCGCGCGCACGGTTGGGTCGTTGTCCTGGAGCGCCCGAGTGAGCGGGTCGATCGCGTTCACGTCCCGCGTCTCGCCGAGGGCGATCGCCGCGCGGACGCGTTCGGACGGATCCCCCTCTCGGAGCACCCGCGCCAGGACGTCCAGGCCGGCGTCGAGCTCGCCGAGCGCGAGGATCGCGGCTCGGCGTAGGGGTGGGTCGTCCCCGGTGGCCGCCGCGACGAGCGGCGGGACCGCCCGGCGATCGCCCAGCTTGGCCAGCGCCATCGCGGCTCGCACTCGGATCTCCTCGTCCTCGTCGGCCAGCCGTTCGACGAGCGGCGGGACGCCGCGGGGGTCGCCGGCCGCCGCGAGGCCACAGACGGCAAGGCGACGCATCTTCGGGTCGGGATCCACAAGTCCCTCGAGGAGATGCTGGAAGCATTCCTCGGTTCCGACCTGCACCTCGCCCGCTTCGGTTCTGACCTCTCGCATCTCCATCCCACCTCTCTGCCCCTCTCCTCCATCTACGCACCGCCTCCCACCACCCCCATGAGGCGGGGGACCCGACAAGGAGGGGACGCCCGGCCGGGACCGCGAGGTGAAGAGGGGAAGCGCTACGATCCCACCCGATGCCACCCGAACCGATTCCGCTCCTGCGCGTCGCCGGAACCCATCGCGAGGTCGGGCGGCAGATCGGCACGGCCCGGGCCGAAGCGCTTCGTGCGGCCGTCGCCTTCCCCGAGACCTCTATCCCCTCGGGACGCAGCCGTCGGGAGCAGCTCGCGCTCGCGGAGCGCTACCTGGAGGCGACCGCCGACGCCTACCCCTGGTACGTGGAGGAGCTCGAGGGCGCCGCGCAGGGAGCCGGGGTCGACCCCGTTGCCCTGTTCGCGTGCGCGACCGAGGAGATCTGGTACGAGCCACGCTCGCTCTCCGGCAGGTGCAGCGACCTGGTCGCGGTTCCTCCGGCGACCGAGGGCGACCGGATCCTCGTCGCGCACAACAACGACGTATCGCGCGCCTACCAGGACGCCCTCGTCGCGATCGAGTGGAGCGTTCCCGGAGACCCCGTGGTCCTCACGATCGGCGACGGGATCTTCATCAGCGTGGGATGGAACTCCTCCGGCCTGTCCCTCACCGGCAACGAGCTCGCGCCCAACGACGAGCGCGTCGGGGTGCCGCGTGAGATCACCGTTCGGGCGATGCTCCGCGAGCGCTCGATCGACGCGATGGTTCGCGAGGCGCTCCGGCAGGACCGCGCGTCCTGCTACAACCACGTGCTCGTGAGCTGCAGGGGCGAGGTCGTGGACGTCGAGGGCTCCGCGACCGACGCGGCGCTGCTCGGGGTCGACGAGCGTGGCACGCTCGTGCACACCAACCACTACGTCTGCGAGCGCATGCTCCGCTACGAGGGCGACCCGGACTACGCCCTCCGCTCGGCCCGTCGGTACCGACGGGCGCGCGAGCTGCTCGACGCCCAGGCCCAGGGAACGATCACGGCGGCCCGGCTCCGCGAGATGCTGGCCGACCACGAGGGGGCGCCGGACTCGCTGTGCAGGCACCCAGAGCGATGGGGGGATCCGAGCGACGGGGCGACGGCGTTCTGGTGCGTGGCCGACATGACCGAGCTGCGGATCACCTACGGTCGGGGCAACCCGTGCGACTCCGTGGCGCAGGAGTACCGGTTTGCGCCGGCGCCGGCTACGAGGGCTTGAACACCATCAACCAGACGATCAGGACGATCCCGACCGTCTCGATCCACATCACGACCAGCGGACGCCGGGACGCGAGCAGGGCGCCCAACCGCTCCTCCCCCGCCGGCTCCTGCGGTGAGACCGCCCGACGAATCGCCGCGTAGTACGGCACGGCCAGCGGGAAGGCGACCACGATCAACAGCGCGAGCAAGACGATCGCCGCCCAAATCCAGCCACGATCCCACACGTGGAGCACGAACCCGTTCGCGATCCCGCCGACCAGCAACACGACGAGCGACAGATACATGAACCCGCGGGTCGAGCGCGAGAGGTCGAGCAGCGCCCGAACCCGCTCCGGCGCGCGCTCCCGTCGCAGCTTGAGCGCCACGGCGGCCGTCGCCCCGTGGGCGGCCACGAACCCGAACGCCCCGATCAGGTGCAGGAGCTTCCAGAGCTTCCACCAGAACACCGTGTCCGCCATCACCCGAGGATCCCGTTACTCGTTCGCCTCGGCCAGCGCCCGGAGCGACCCGACGTCGTCGGTCTGCGCAAGCAGGGTGGTCACTCCCGCTTCCCGCCAGGCCGCCAGCCGGTCGCGGATCCTTGCCACCGGTCCGAGGAGAGCGATCTCCTCGACCAGCGACTCCGGCACGGCGGCGCCGGCCTCCCGGCGCCGGCCCGAGAGGAACAGCTCCTGGATGCGGGCCACCGCCTCGGCGAACCCGTACCCGGCGACCAGGGATGCATAGTAGTTGCGCTCGCGGGAGCCCATCCCGCCCACGTAGAAGGCGACGAACGGCCGAACGCGATCTCGACACGCGTCGAGGTCGTCGCCCGCCACCACCGGCACCATCGCGGCGACGTCGAACGCGTCGGGACGTCGACCGGCCCGCTCGAGAGCCTCCAGGAGCCGACGCCGGAGGGGCGCCGTCCGTTCTGGGGAGAACAGGATCGGCAGCCAGCCGTCGGCGATCTCACCGGCGAGGGCGACGTTGCGGGGACCCAGCGCCGCGAGGTAGATCGGCAGGCGTGCGCGAAGCGGGGGAACCGCGCTCCGCAGCGGCTTGCCGATACCGAGCCCACCCGACGCCGGAAGGCGCACGTGCCGGCCGTGGAACTCCACCGGTCCGCGACGCTCGAAGATGCGCCGCACCACCTCGA
>JAJPHY010000135.1 GCA_021325015.1 Actinomycetota bacterium
AAGGACCCGGTCGCCGACAACACCGACCTGTACGCGTTCGTCAGCCCGGACCGACCGGACACCGTCACGCTGATCGCCAACTACATCCCGCTCGAGGACCCTCCGGGCGGCCCCAACTTCTTCGAGTTCGGGGACGACGTCCTCTACGAGATCCACATCGACAACGATGGCGACGCCAAGGCGGAGATCACCTACCAGTTCCGGTTCGAGACCAGCCTCCGCAACCCCGACACCTTCCTCTACAACACGGGGCCGATCGCCTCGCTCGACAGCGAGAGCTGGAATCGCCGTCAGTTCTTCTCGGTGACCCGGGTCGGCAAGCGCGGTGCCTCCACCGTGCTGGCGAGGGACCTCGCCTGCCCTCCGTGCAACATCGGCCCTCGATCGACGCCGGGCTACGAGGCGCTTGCGCGAGACGCCGTCCACACGCTGCGCGGCGGCGGGAAGGTGTTCGCGGGGCAGCGGGACGAGGGGTTCTACGTCGACCTCGGCGCCGTCTTCGACCTGGGCGACCTCCGGCCGTTCCAGAACCTGCATCTCATCCCGACCCCCGCCGCGCCCGGCGTGAACGCGACTCGGGGGCTGAACGTGCACACGATCGCGCTCCAGGTTCCCAAGCGAGCGCTCACGAACGACGGGTCCGAGCCCACGGACCCCTCGAGCCCGGGATCCGTGATCGGTGTGTGGGCGACGGCGAGCCGGCAGAAGTCCTCGGTCCGCGACCGCGACGGCCGCGTCGTCGAGGCGGGCCCCTGGGTGCAGGTCTCGCGCCTGGGCAACCCGCTCGTGAACGAGGTCGTGATCCCCATGGGTCGAAAGGACGAGTGGAACGCTCTCCCGCCGAGCCGCGACGGCGCCTTCGTGAAGTACGTGCGGCACCCGGAGCTCGCCGGGTTGCTGCCGGTGCTGTATCCGAACGTGTTCCCGAACCTCGCGGGGCTCTCGGCGGCGCGGGCCGATCTGGAGGCGATCCTGCTCACCGGCATTCCGGACGGGATCGTTCCGGGTTTCCAGAACTTCACGGGTCCCACCCCAGCGGACATGCTCCGCTTGAACATGGCGATCCCGCCCGCGCAGGATCCGAACATCCTCGGGATCCTCGGCGGGGATCTGGCCGGGTTCCCGAACGGACGGCGGGTGTTCGACGACGTCGTCACGATCGAGCTCCGCGCGATCGCCGGCGCGACCTACCCGCTGATCGACCCGAGCTTCACCCCCGACGCCGCGGCCTCGCTCGTCACGGACGGCCTGACGCCCGCCGACAACCCCGTCGCGTTCCTGCCGGCCTTCCCCTACCTCGGGGTCCCCAACGCCGGGTTCGACACGATGCCGTCGTGATGTGCGTGCTCGACATCGGCCAGGACGTCGGGGCGCTGGTCGTGCACGCGGTCCCGGGACTCCTCGGCGCGGTGATCGAGATCCGTCCCGTGGAACGCGACGGGGGCCCGTCGCCGGTGCACGCCGAGGTCCGGCGGCGCGGCGAGGACGGCGCGCCCGCCGCTGTGATTTGCGCGGTCGAGGGCGAGTACGAGCTGTGGATCGACGGGTGCGGACCCGAGAGACGGATCCGGATCCGGGGTGGCTCGGTCACGAACGAACGAGTCCAACCCGTAACGCCGGGCTAGCGGCCGGCGGGCACCGAGCCCCCGCGAGGTCTCGCACCGGCTCCGGCCGTACGCGGCGCGCCGGCTCCGCCCGTACGCCTCCCGAGGCGCGGCCGGATACGATCCGGGCGGTGGGGGCCCTCGACCTCGTCCAGGCGCACGACCGCGAGCTGCTCGCCCGCATCCGCCTGGGCGACGAGGAGGCGTTCAGGGACCTGTTCCGCCGCTACGCGCCGACCGCGCTCGCCCTGGCCGGCCGGATCACCCGGGACCCCAACCTCGCCCAGGAGATCACCCAGGAAGCGTTCCTCGCCGTCTGGCGATCCTCCGACGCCTACGACCCGGGGCAGGGCTCGGTACGAGCCTGGCTCGTGGGGATCGTGCACCACCGCGCGGTCGATGCCGTCCGCAGGCAGACCGCCGAGCAGCGACGCGCCGAACGCGCGCTCGCCGTCGATCCCCCGGTCGACGTAGCCGAGGAGGCGCTCGAGGGGATCGAGGTGCCGCGCGAGCGGCGCGCGGTCCGCGAGGCCCTGGCCGCGCTCCCGCCACCGCAGCGGGAGGTGATCGAGCTCATGTACTACGGCGGCCTGTCGCAGTCCGCCATCGCGGAGCGGCTCTCGCTGCCGCTCGGTACCGTGAAGTCGCGAACGCTGCTCGCCATGCGGCGGCTGCGGGCGGCGCTGATGGAGGACGCACGATGAGCGGGCGAGTGGACCACGAGGAGATCGAGGCGCTCCTCGCGCTCCGCGCGCTCGGCGGCATCGAGCCGGACGACGAGCGCCGGCTCGAGCGCGCGATGGCCTCCCACGGGGCCGACTGCCCGGAATGCCGGCGTCTCGAGCGCGCACAGGCCGAGGCCGCGGCCGGACTGGCGGTCGCCCTCCCTCCCGCCGAGCTGCCGGACGGGCTCGAGGATCGCGTGGTCGCGAAGCTGTCCGGAGCCAGGGCCCGCCCCGGCCGTCGCCGGATCCGCGAGATCACGGCGGTCGCGGCCGTCGCCGTGCTCGCGTTCGCCGCTGGCTGGGCGGTCCGGGGGGCGCGGGGGCCGGCGGTCCCGAGCACGCTGGCGGGCTCGCGAGTCCTCGCCCTGCAGGGAGCCGAGGCTCACCTGTCCGTCGCGTACCGTCCCGGAAGGACCGGGGCCTTCCTGTTCGGCTCGGGACTGCCCCCCGCGCCGAGCGGCCGGGTCTACGAGCTTTGGATCATTCGGGACGGCCTGCCGATCCCGCAGACCTGCTTCGAGCCCCGAGGCCGGGGCGGGGCGGTCCTCGAGTTCGTCGACGCGGAGCCCCGAAGCGGCGACACGATCGCGGTCACCGTCGAGCCCTCAGCGTGCCCGAGCGCCCCGACGAGCGAGCCGGTCCTGTCCGCGCCCATCGGGTCGGTCTGACCCGACCGCCGGCGCACGACTCGGGCCGCCGATAGCATGAGCCGCGTGATCGAGCTCCTGCGCTCCGCCCCGCTCGTCGACGGGCACAACGACCTGCTGTGGGAGCTCCGCAAGCGCCGCGGACCCGACGGCCGGCTGCCCGCCGACGCCGGCGAGCCGTGCCCCGAGCTCATGACCGACCTGCCGCGGCTTCGGGACGGGGGCGTTGGCGGGCAGTTCTGGTCGGTCTACGTACCCTCCGACCTGCCGGGCCACGAGGCCGTGACGATGACCCTCGAGCAGATCGACGCGCTCTTCGAGCTCGTGCGCCGTCACCCCGACCGGCTCGAGCTCGCGCGCTCGGCCGGGGACGTGGAGCGGAGCGCCGCCTCCGGCCGCATCGCCTCCATGCTGGGCGTCGAGGGTGGCCACGCGATCGGCGGCTCGCTCGGCGCGCTCCGGGTGCTCGCGGAGCTCGGGTTCGGGTACCTGACGCTCACGCACAACGACGACACGCCGTGGGCGGACTCGGCGACCGGCGACCACCCTCACGGCGGGCTCACGCGCTTCGGCGAGGAGGTCGTGCTCGAGCTGAACCGGCTCGGCTGGCTCGTCGACCTGAGCCACACCTCCGACGACACGATGCGGCAGGCGATCGAGGTGAGCCGGGCGCCGGTCATCTTCTCCCACTCCTCCGCGCGGGCGCTCTGCGACGTCGCGAGGAACGTGCCCGACGACGTGCTCGAGCTCGTCGGGCGCACCGGCGCGGTCGTGATGGTCACCTTCGTGCCGAGCTTCTTGGTGCCCGAGGGCGCCGAGCACAACCGGGCCGCGTGGGAGGAAACGCGGCGGCTGCGCGCCCTGCACCCGGACGACCGGTGGGCGGTCGAGGCCGCGATGGAGGAGTGGTCCGCCACGCACCCCGAGCCCGCCGCCACGCTCGCCGACGTCGCCGACCATGTCGACCACGTGCGCGCGGTCGCCGGGATCGACCACGTCGGGATCGGGAGCGACTTCGACGGGTCGCCCTCGATGCCCGAGGGTCTCGAGGATGTGTCGTGCTACCCCGCGCTCTTCGAGGAGCTCGCCGGCCGCGGATACTCGGAGCAGGACCTCAAGAAGGTGGCCGGGCGCAACGTGCTCCGCGTCATCCGCGACGCGGAGCGGACGGCCGAGCGCCTGCGCTCCGAGCGCCCGCCGGCCCCCTGATCGGCTTTTCGATCACGCGGGCTGCGGGATGCCCTCGATCTCCTCGCCCGACGCGAAGCGCCGGCGCTCACCGTTCGCGATCACCGTCACACGCCCCGGCCCGAGCGCGCGCCACCCGCCGCCCTGCCAGAGCGCCGCCGAGCGCTCGTCGATCCCTACCAGCACCGCGTCGTCGCGGGGGGCCGTCGCGAGCGTGCCCTCCACCCATCGGGCGCCGAACGTGTCGAAGTGCGGGATCACCGCGACGCGGGGAACCAGCGCGAGCGCCGGCCGGTGACGACGGTTCGGATCCCCCCGGTACCGACCGCGGACGAGCGTCCACTCCCCCAGGGCCATCGCGCCGGCCGAGGAGCCGGCGAGCGCGGCGCCGTTTCGCCACGCCTCGACGATGGCGGCCCAGAGCGGGGTCCCGGACAGGATCTCCGGCACGATCCCCGGGTCGCCGCCGACGAGATAGAAGAGCCGACCGGCGCGGGCGCGCTGGACCGTCTCGGGCCGGCCGGCGTCGGAGCGACGGGTCGCCGGGAGCTCCTCGACCTCGAGCCCGAGCTCGCCGAACCAGGCGCGCGCGTTCGCCACCGCGAGCTCGGGGTGCTGGCGCGCCGCCGCCGTGGCCAGGACGAACGCCGGCCCGGCCCCGGCCGCCGCGACCAGCACGCGGTCCTGCTCCTCGTTGCCAGGATGGAGCTCGTCGCCGCCGACCAACGCGAGCGGTCCCGCCGTCGTGGCCATCACCGGGTGAGTCTCGCGCGGCTCGGGTACCGTGTCACCCGCGAACGAGGAGGGATGCCATGGACGTGATACGGGCCGGCGAGGGCGAGTTCGAGGCCGGCGACGCCCACCGGTTCACCGGAGAGGTGTGGCTCAGGCGCACGGTGGAGGCGCCGGAGGGCACGAACGTGGCCATCGTGTGCTTCGCCCCCGGCTCGCGAACGCACTGGCACCGGCACCCGGGCGGCCAGTTCCTGTACGGGGTCGAGGGACGCGGCCGCGTTCGCTCGCGGGGGGAGCGCGGGATCGTGCTCGGCCCCGGCGACGTCGCGTACGTGAGCCCGGACGAGTGGCACTTCCACGGCGGAGCGCCGCGGGCGCCCCTCGTGCACGTGGCGGTGAACGGCGGCGGGGCCCCCGAGTGGGGCGATCCGGTCACGGACGAGGAGTACGCGGAAGGATTCTGAGCGCCGCTACGCGGGAGACCGAGACGGCCGTGCCCCGCTCGCGAGCGCCCACCCACTGATCGCCACGACCAGCACCTCGAGCGCGGTCGCCGTGATGTCCGGGGGCCCGGCCATCTCGGCCGACCAGTGCTCCGGCCCGATCGGCAGGCCGACCGTCCGCGTGATCGCCCACAGGAGCACGGTGAGCGCGTTCACGACGAGCCCGAGCGCGAAGAACCCTCGAGACCGCGGCGAGAAGACCATCGCGGCCCATACGATCTGGAAGAACCCGGCAACGAGGAAGAACAGGCCGAACGGAACGAACTCGTGCAGGTGCTCGCGCGCAAAGGCGAGATGGATCAGCCCCGCGAGCTCGGAGGCGACGGCCGCCGGCCACGCGAGGCGCCACGCGAGCCCGGCCGGACGGTTCGGACGAGTGTCCGTCGTCTGGCCCGCGGCGCCCAACGCTATCCGGCCCGCCCCGAGGAACCCGAATCGTCTCCGCGGGCCAGCAGCTCGTCGAGCGATGGCTTGGGCGCGCCCTCGACCTCGGCGATCTTGTCCTCGAGACGCTGAGGTGCGAGGTCGCCGGCCGCCTCGAGCATCTCGTCGAGGCTCGACCCCGCGCTTCCCTTCAGCCGGATCCGGAGCGCCGCGAGGACCGAGGCGTGCCGGTCCGACACCCCCTGGGCCATCTTGATCTCGGTCAGCGCCTGCTCGGCCCGGGCGAGGAGCTCTTCGTCGTCCATGTAGGAACAGTCTGCCACCGACGCCCACCGCCGGGGGCGCCACCCGGGCGGGGAATTCCGAGGACCGGGCTCCGAGCCGCGAGCCGGAGCCAGCGGCCGTCCGCCCGATCGATCTCGCCGCGAAGCTCGTCGGCCGGTCGCAGCACCTGGCCTCTGTCGGGGCGGGGTGCTACGGTTGCTTCGCCTCCCCCAGGAGGGGAGGTGGGACGTGCAAACCGTGCAGACGCTCGTGAACGCGCTCGTCGTGGCCTTCGCCACCGCCATCCTCGGCTGGATAGTCGCGGGATCGCGGCGCGAGATGAGAGAGTCGGTGCAGCAGCTCAGGGCCGACCTTCGGGACGCAATCGCCGCGCTCCGGGTCGAGATGCGCGAGGAGATCGCCGCGCTCCGGGTCGAGATGCGCGAGGAGATCCGCGGGCTCCGGGTCGAGGTGCGCGAGGAGATCGCCGCGCTCCGCGTCGAGGTGCGCGAGGAGATCCGCGGGCTCCGCTCCGATCTCACCCAGGTCGCCCTCGCGGTCGGCATCCGGCCCCGGGCGCAGAACGGCTAAGGGCCGCTCGAGCCGCGCTCGGGCGCCGCGCGTGATCCGAGTCCACAGGTAGTCGTCGATCAACCGCTCGGGTGTGGAACCCGGCTGCCCAGGAGGCCCGGCCGAGCCCCGCCAGCCGGGCGCGGCCCGGGCCGCGAGCCGGTCGCGCAGGGCGCGCAGCTCGTCGACCCAGTACCCGGCGCGCGTCCGGAGCCGCGGCTCACGCGCTCGCACTCAGGCGCTGGGCGGCCGCGTGCACGAACGCCGCGACCACGTCGGGCGCTCCGACCTGGAGCATCGGCGCGGTCTGCCGGTTCGAGACGTGGAACTGCACGCCGTCGCCGAACACCTCGAGGCTCACGAGCTTGGAGTACGGCAGATCGAGCGTCTTCTGTCCCCCGAGGAACACCGCGCGCTGCGACGAGACCACAAGGGTGCCGCGATCGGCCGGCACGCGCTGGGTCCCGACCACGACGCTGTGCCCCCGGTAGCCGCCGACCCGGTACCTGATGCCGGTCTTGCCGATCGGGATGCTGAACCCGCTGAAGCCGCCCTGCGTCTGGCGGATCGCCACTTCCTTCATCAGAGTCGCCGGGATCTCCAGGTGCACGATCTCGCCCTTCCTCGGAATCAGGCGGGGACTCGAGACCTCGGGGAGGAACCCGCCGTTGGCCTCGGCGATCATCACGTGACGGCCGAGGTCGGGGTTGGCGGCGAGGAACGAGCCGAGGTCGATCCCGAGCACGCGCACGAGCTCCTGGACGTGCGTCTCCTCCTCCGGCGTGAGGACGTCGTCGCCGACCGCCTGCCGGACGTAGGACGTGAACGCCTCGGTGCGCTTGGCCGCCACCAGCTCGGGCGGAAGGCCGGAGCCGGCTTCGATGGCGGGGAGCTGGGTGGGGTCGGTCGGGGCGCCGGTCGCGAGCGCGGAGAGCGCGGCGGCGAACCGCTCGTAGCCGGAGGCCTGCTCGGGCGTGGCCCACGGACCCGGCCGACCGCAGTGCGGGCAGAGGAAGCGAGACGGATCGTCCGGCTTCTTGACCTTCTGTCCGCAGTGCGGACAGGGCTCACGCGGTCCGAACAGGCCCATCGCCGGCGGTTCGGGCTCAGCCGCGGCAGGCGCACGCGCCGCCGCAGGCGCAGCCCCCGCCCGAGGATGCCGTCGCCGACGAACCGGGGTCGTCGGCCGTGGCGGCGAAGGCGGTGAACGAGAAGCGCCGCCGGACCCGGTCGCTCCCGCACGCCGGACAGGCGAGGGCCACGTCGACCGCCGCCGTCATCGAGCGCCGCTGCTCGAACGGGCGCTCGCAGGCCAAACAGAGGTACTCGTACGTCGCCATGGTTCCGAAGCATAACGAAGCCGCCGACACGACGGGGTGCGCTGGATGCCCCCTCGCATGGCCGCAACGGGCTAGTTCTCGCGGAGGAGACGGCTCCGACGCGTCCGCCGGGCCCGATCTCGGGGCGAGCGCGAAAATGACCCCCGGGCCGTAGCCCCGTCGACGCCCCGATCGCTGAACGACGCCCGCGCGCCGGTCGATGAAGGGAACGTGACCATCATCCGAACGATGTGCCCACGGTGCGGCCAGGTGGACGTCAGGGCCGAGCAGGTCCTGCTCCACCTGCTCGAGGACAGCCTCGACGGGGTCTACTCGTTCGTCTGCCCCGCGTGCCGGGAAGGCGTCGAGAAGCGGGCGGACCAGCGGATCGTGAGCCTTCTGATCTCGGCGGGGGTTGCTCCGGGCGACGGCAGACGGCACCCGGACGGGACGCGGCCCGCCGAGCCCGACCCGCGGGGACCGATCCCCGAGGGCCCGCCGTTCACCTGGGACGACCTGATCGAGCTCCACTTCCTCCTCGAGGACGACCGGTTCCTCGAGGAGCTCCTCAGCGGCTCGGCCTGACGCGCTACGCACACCAGCGCCAGAGCCCGCGGTCGGCGGCCCGCGCCCGTCGCTCCGCCGCGAGGAAGACGTCCACGTACTTCACGTCGGGTGGGTACGTGGCCACGCGGGCGTACCCGCGCGCGACGAGCACCGCGTTGAACAGCCGGCCGTTCAGCCAGACGTAGGCGAGCGTGCGTCCGTAGGGATCGATCCGCTGGACGTCGAACTCGAGCTCGACCCGGCGGCCCTCGAGGATGGACTCGGTGAACGCCGAGGCCTGCGGACCCCCGCACTCGACGGGCTGCCCGGGGGCGACGGTCTCGGGCGTGTCGACCCCGATCAGGCGGACGTCGACCGAGCGCCCGGCGAGGGAGACATAGATGGTGTCCCCGTCGACCACGCGCGTGACGATCGCCGGGTGGAGGTCGCCGGAGGGGGGCCTCGCCGGCCTCGAACCTGCGCGCGGAGAGGGCACCTCCGGCGACGACCCACGCGCCGGAGCCGGGCCCTGGAGCGAGGACGGAGGGGCCCCGCAGCCGACGGCGACCGCGAGGCAGAGGATCACGAGCGCTCTTCGCATGGGAAGAGCATCCCTCGTCCCGCCGACACCCACCCGCCGCGCGGGTTCTGGCGGTTCGCGCCGCGCGGCATCGCCGAGACCGCTCCCTTCCGGATCGGGCGGCGAACGGATCCTTGGAAGCCCATGGATCCGGTCGTCGAGAAACCCGAACCGATTCCCGCGCCGGAGGCCCCGGGGCCGCCGAGCTCGACCGCGGCGGGCCCGAGCCGGCTCCGGCAGGCGGCGTTCGCCTTCGCCCTCTACCTGCTGGCGTCGTTCCTGCTCTTCGGCCTGCCCGTGCTGCCCCACTTCGCGAGCCGGTTCGCCGGCTCGGGGCGGGGCGACGCCAAGATGTTCGCCTGGATGCTCGCGTGGTGGCCCCACGCGATCGCATCGGGCATCAACCCCTTCTTCTCCCACGCCATCTGGTACCCCGGCGGGATCGGCCTGGCCTCGCTCACCGGCATCCCCGGGCCGAGCCTCGCGATGGCGCCGGTGACCGTCGCGCTCGGACCCATCGCGGCCGGGAACGTGCTGACCGTTCTGTCACCGGCGCTCGGGGGCCTCGGCGCCTTCCTGCTCGCCAGGCGCCTGACGTCCCGCTTCTGGGCGTCGTTCGCCGGAGGGTGGCTGTTCGGGTTCGGCACGTACGAGATCGGCCAGCTCCGAGGACACATCAACCTGTATCTGGTGTTCGTCGTGCCGCTCGCCGCCTACCTGTTCGTGCGACGCCTGGAGGGCTCGATCGGCAGGAGGGCGTTCGTCTTGCTGTTCGCGCTGGCGCTGCTCGCGCAGTTCTCGATCTCCAACGAGGTGTCCGCGACCGCGACTGTGTTCGGCGCCCTCGCGCTGGCCGGCGCGTACCTGCTCGGGTCGCGCGAGGGCCGGCCGGCGCTCGCCCGGACGGCGAGGGAGGCCGCCGTGGCGTTCGGGATCGCCGCCGTCGTGCTGTCCCCGTACGTGTACGCGATGGCGGTGGGGGTGCCGCTCACGCAGCACCCGCTCTCCGGTGCCTCCGCGGACCTCCTCTCGTACGTCGTCCCTCCCACGACCGTGCTGATCGGCGGGTCCCGCTTCGCGTCGCTGACCCGGCATCTCGCCTCCAACGCGAGCGAGGACGGCGCGTACCTCGGGCCGGCGCTGATCGGCCTCGTGGTGACGCTCGCGCTCGCCGCCCGACACGACCGATCGATCCGGCTGTTGCTGCTGTTCGCGGCCGTCGTCGCGCTCGCCTCGCTCGGGCCCGAGCTTCACGTCGACGGCCGGGCGATCCTCCCGCTCCCGTGGGCCATCGCCGCGCACGTCCCGCTCCTCCGGTTCGCGCTGCCCCAGAGGTTCACGATGTTCGTCTGGCTCGCGCTCGGGCTCGCCGTGGCGCGGTGGCTGGACCGGACCTCGCTCCCGTCGTGGAGGACCTACGGGATCGTCGCGCTCTCGGCGGTCCTGCTCCTGCCGAACCTCGCCGACCCGCTGCTCCGCCGGCCGGTGCGGATTCCCCAGGTCTTCCGGGACCCGGCGGTGGCACGGCGGCTCGCGCCGAACGGCGGCAGCCTGCTGATCCTGGACCGCGCGAAAGGCGAGGACATGCTGTGGCAGGCGGAGGACTCCTTCGCCTTCACGATGCCCCAGGGCCACACGGGCACCGAGCCGCTGGCGTTCCGGCGCGATCCGGTGTGGGACGCCATCAAGTACGAGGAGCCCCAGGGCCTGCTTCCCGACCAGCTCGCCAAGTTCCTGCGCGCGCACGACGTGGTGGCCGTCCTGGTCGATCCTTCCGTCCTGGGGGCCTGGTCGTGGCTGCTCGCGCGACTGGGGCTGCACGGGTACCGGAACCGGCAGATCACGATCTATCCCGTTTCGCCCGCGAGCCTCGGTCCGCCTGAGGGTCTTCCTCGCGGACAGAGCTGGCCGCGAAGGTCACCGCTCCCGACCTTGGCCGGGCGACCCGGTCGCGCCCTACGCCGAGAACACCGGCGGCAGCCATCCGGGGTTCGCAAGGACGAGGACGCCGAGGGCGAGCAGGAGCACGCCCACGGCCGCCGCGAGTCGGTCTCCGCGCCGGCCCACCTTCTCGTAGAACATCACGGTGGCGAGCGCAGCCATCCACCACAGGCTCGCGACGCCGGCGGCGAACATCACGAGCATCAGCGCCCAGCAGCACCCGAGGCAGAACAGGCCGTGCCGGGTGCCGAGCCGGAACGCCTCCCCGGTTCCCCGCCGGTAGTGCTTGAGGAGGAACGGGCCCGGCATCCGGCACTCGCGAAGGCACCGATCCTTGAGCGAGGAGAACTGGAAGGCCCCCGCGAGCACGAGCGTCGTCCCGGCGACCAGCCACGGATGCTCCGACAGCCACGCCCAGCGGTCGACCGTGAAGTGCACCCCGACGTCCCCGACGAACGCCGCGGCGCCGAACGCCGTCCACACCGCAACGTACCCCCCCAGGAACGCGAGCTTCGCGCGACCCGCGCGGGGCTGGGTCGACGCCACGCGGTCGAACAGGCGGATCAGGGGGTAGCTCGAGGGCAGCATCATCGCGGCGATCATGAACTGCCACGCGACCAGGAAGATGCCGAGCGCGGCCAGAAGAGGCAAGCCGCCCTCGATCAGCGTGTCGTGGTTCAGGTACCGCTCGTTCCCGGTCACCGCGACGACCAGCGCGCAGCCCCAGGCGAGCGCGATCGCCCAGAGCACGGGCCCGGGCACGCGGCGGCGCGAGACGGCCTCGCCGTCTCGCGCCGCCACCCTCGTCACCTGCCCGATCACGATCCCTCCCGGTACGTGATCCGGTAGTCGGACTGGACCGCGTTGCGGTTCTCGAACGACCACACCATGCCGTGCTCCGGCAGGTTGACGGTGTGCCGCGTGGCCTTCCCGACGTATGCGGGCGAGCCCGGAACGGTCGAGAACACGGTTTCCTGGAGCGTCGTCGGGTTGCCGCTCGCCGAGGTGAACCGCGTCATCTCCGAGGAGACGACGTCGCCGACTTGGAGCGTGCCCACGCCCTCGCGGATCTCGTGCCGGATCGGGGCCCGACGGACCTCCACGACCTCGCCGACCAGGCCCGCCAGGTCGGCCAGCGGCCCGCCGAGCTTGCCCGAGTAGGCGTCGAGGAGCGCCTGCATCTGCTCGTCCGAGGCCCGATCGTCAATGAAGATCACGACCCGCCACGATCCCGGCGTCAGCACGTTGCCGGGGATCTGGACGACGTTCACGATCGACAGCCCGCCGACGTCGACGCCCTTCACCGTCCCGGCGTCGAAGTGGTAGGCGACGAACGCGTCGCACGCTCCCCCATCGGGGTCCTCGCCGATCCAGCAAGGACATAGCACGCCGCACGAGCAGGCCTCGAGCAGCGTTCCCTGCAGGTCGTAGACGACGTCGGTCGCCTTCGTCCCCTCCTTGGTCATCGCCATCGACACCACCCCTTTCGCCGTCGTCGAGCGATGCGCCATCCTGGATGGCGGTGTCGCAGCTCTGTTGCAGTCCGGCCGCATCGGGTACGGTTGCGGCCTGACCGGGCGCCCCGCGGCCGGGGATCGACCGGGCCGGCAGTGAGGGCGGCGCCCGTCGGTGGGGGTGATCGGGTGAGGGCGCGACTGCCCGACGTCGACGGCTTCGTCGAGCGGAACGGAGTCAAGCTCGGCTACGAGGTCTTCGGGGACGGTCCGAAGACCGTGCTGCTCATGCCGACGTTCCCGATCGTGAACTCGCGCATGTGGAAGGCGCAGATCCCGTTCCTCGCCCGGCACTACCGGGTGGTGACGTTCGACGGACCGGGAAACGGCCGCTCGGACCGCCCCCTCGATCCCGGTGCGTACACCGACGACGCGCACGTGGCGGCGACCCTCGCCGTCCTGGACGAGACCGGAACCGACAGCGCCGTGTTCGTTGCCCTCTGCAGTGGCGTGCGCTGGACCACCGAGGTCGCCGTGACGCATCCGGACCGGGTTCGGGGGATCGTCGCGATCGCTCCTGGGATCCCCCACCTCACACCTCCCCTCCCGTGGCGGGCGGCCGCCCTGGAGCGGTTCGACGACGTGGTCGAGGAGAGCGCCGGCTGGGCGGCCTACGAGAACCGGCACCGGATCAAGAACGACTACCTCGCGTTCCTCCGCAAGCACTCTGAGTTCATCTGCGTGGCCGAGCCGCACTCGACCAAGATCCTGGACGACCTCGAGGAGTGGGGGCTCGAGACCGATCCGGAGATCCTCCTCGCCTTCGACGACGCCCCGGGGGGTGAGCTCTTCCCGAAGGACCTCGAGGCGGCCGAGGCGCTGTGCCGATCCGTCCGCTGCCCGACCCTCGTGATCGTGGGCGACCGGGACGCCTGCCAGCCCCCCGACCGAGGGCGTCGGTACGCCGAGCTCACCCGCGGCGACCTCGTGGTGCTCGAGGGCGCCGGCCACCTCCCACACGCTCGCCACCCCGTCGTCGTGAACCGGCTCATCAAGGAGCTCGTCGACGGCCTGGTGGGGCCGAACGTCGTGAGATCGCGAACGGCGGACTCGCGTGGAACGCGAACCTGGCGCGTCGCCTCGACCCGGCGCCCGCGCGCGCTGTTCCTGTGCTCGCCGATCGGCCTCGGCCACGCGCTCCGCGACGTCGCGATCGCCGGCGAGCTCCGCCGACTCCGCCCCGAGCTCGAGATCGAGTGGCTCACCCAGCACCCGGTCACCGCGATGCTCGAGCGCCGGGGCGAGCGTATCCACCCGGCGAGCGCGCACCTGGTGAGCGAGACCGGTCACATCGAGTCCGAGGCTGGCGAGCACGACATCCGGGTGTTCGAGGCGATCCGGCGGATGGACGAGATCCTGGTCGCGAACTTCATGGTGTTCCAGGAGCTGATGGACCAGGAGCCGTTCGACCTCGTGATCGGCGACGAGTCCTGGGACGTCGACCACTTCCTCCACGAGAACCCCGAGCTGAAGCGGGCTCCGTTCGTGTGGATGACCGACTTCGTCGGGTGGCTCCCGATGCCGGACGGTGGCGGGCGGGAGGTCTCGCTGACCGCCGACTACAACGCCGAGATGATCGAGCACGTCGAGCGCTTCCCGCGCCTTCGCGATCTCTCGGTGTTCGTCGGCGATCCGGAGGACATAGTCCCGAGCACCTTCGGTCCGGGGCTCCCCTCGATCCGCGAGTGGGCGAACGCCCACTACGCGTTCTGCGGCTACGTCACCGGGTTCGACCCCGCCTCCCTCGGGGATCGCGAGGAGCTCCGCTCGCGACTGGGGTTCGGGCCCGACGAGCGCGTCTGCGTCGTGACGGTCGGCGGCTCGGGCGTGGGCGAGCACCTGCTCCGCCGCGTCGCGGCGGCGTACCCGCAGGCGCGGGAGCGGATCCCCGAGCTCCGGATGGTCGTCGTCGCCGGACCGCGGATCGACCCCGCGAGCCTCCCCGGCCACGACGGGCTCGAGGTCCTCGGGTACGTCGAGGAGCTGTACCGGCACCTCGCGGCGTGCGACGTCGCGATCGTGCAGGGCGGGCTCACCACACAGATGGAGCTCGTCGCGGTGCGGCGGCCGTTCCTCTCGTTCCCGCTCCGCCACCACTTCGAGCAGAACCTGCACGTCCGCCACCGGATCGAGCGCTACGGCGCCGGACGGTTCATGGACTACGACGAGGCGACGCCGGAGACGATCGCTGCCGCGCTCGCCGAGGAGCTCGACCGCGAGGTCGACTACCTGCCGGTGCGAGGCGACGGTGCGGCACGCGCGGCCGAGCTGATCGCAGGGCTCCTGCCCTGACCGACCGCTTCTGCGGCGCTAGATCGCGGGAGCGTGGCTCGTGAGCCTCTGGAGGTTCGCCGGATCGAAGAAGTCTGCCGGCGAGATCGTGCCGGCCACCACGCTCACGAACGCATCCATGGCTGCCTGGTTCCCGGCCAGGGTCCCGAAGAGCTGCTGCATCTGGGGTGGAAGCGGCTCGAGGGTGGCGAGCTGGGTGGTGAGCTCGTAGATGGGCAGGACGTGCGCGTCTCGCGTGCGGTGGTACTCCTCCATCGCGTCGCCGAACGCCCGGTCCTGCGCGAACACCTGATCCACGGCGTGAGCACACAGCTCGGCGTCGCGAAACGCGTCGCTGATGCCCTGCGCGGTGATCGGATCCTTCAAGTACCCGGCATCCCCGACGAGCGCCCACCCGGGACCGTAGGGCTTGCGGAGGAAGTTGGGGACCCCACCGCCGGTGAAGCGCTCGGCCCGGGTGGCCCGCCGAACGCGTTCGGCGAAGTCGGGCGCGAGCTCGAGCGTCTTCAGGTAGTTGCCCTCGATGTCGGCCCGAAATGCATCGGCCTCGGCGCGCGGCCACCCCACGATGACGAGCGTCAGCCCGTGGTTGGTCGGGAAGGCCCCCCATCCCCGATCGGGCCGAATCACGGTCTCGACCCCGTCCGTCGGCAGATCGTGCCAGAACGTGTAGTAGGCCCACTGGAGCTTCGGCTTGACGTTGTACTGCTCGGGACGAACGGCCTTGGCGACGAGCGAGTTGCGTCCGTCGGCGCCGACGACGAGGCGAGCGCGCTCGAGCACCGACCCCCCGTCGCGGCCGTGGCCGCGAATGCCGACGACCGCGCCGTCCTCCACGATCACCTCGTCGACGTTGAACCGCTCTCGGACCTCGACCCCCGCACGGCGGGCGGCCTCGACCAGGATGGTGTCGAGGACCGTCCGCCGCGGCGCGCAGGCGATCGCCACGCCCTCGGCGGGCCGCGGCGAGCCGGAGAGCGTGAACGACCCGAAGTCGAAGGAGTACCGCTCGATCGGCGGGCAGTTCGAGGCCAGCACCTCGTCCAGCAACCCCCAGCGGCGGAGCGCCGCCACTCCCGGGGCGTGGATCAGGAGCGTTGAAAGGGTGTCGCTCGGAAAGACCGCTCGGTCGACGGCGAGCACCCGGTAGCCCTTGCTGGCAAGCAGCATCGCGGTCGGCGAGCCGGCGCACCGCGCGCCGACCACGATCACGTCGTAGTCCGCACTCACCCTTGTCCTCCCCGATCCGGATGGGTCACACCGTGCCGCGAGAGGGCGCCGGAGACATCGGGGAGCTCCCCTATTTCGGGGCTGGTTTCGAGCGTGCTGCGTACGCCGCCGCCTCGGCGCGGCTGCGGAGCCCCAGCTTCACCAGGACGTTTCCGACGTGGTGCTCGACGGTCTTGCGGCTGATGAACAGGCGGTTCGAGATCTCCGGGTTCGAGAGCCCGTGACCCAGGAGCTCCAGCACCTCCGCCTCCCGCCTGGTCAGCGTGCCCGTGCTCCGCTTGCCCGGCGCCGGGCGCGCGCCGAGCGATCGAAGGAGCGCCGCGGCGGCGTCGGCGTCGCGGGCGGCCCCGACCCGATCGAACGCCTCGAGGGCGCCGCGCGCCTCGGCGAGCGCCACCTCGGGTTTCGTCACGAGAAGCGCGGCCGCGAGCTCCAACCTGGAGCGAGCCAGATCCACCGGCATCTCGGCCCGAGCGAATCCGGCGAGCGCTTCGCGGAGACAGCCCTCGGGATCTCCGGTTCCCGCCGCCAGGCAGACCCGACCACGGGCCAGAGCCGCCACAGCTCGCAGGTAGGGCTGCCCCGGATATCGGGCCGCGCAGGCCGCGATCTCGTCGGCGGCGTTCTCGGCGCCGTCCAGCCGGCCCGTGGCGAGATCCGCCTCCACGAGGAGCGCGAGCAGCGGCGCCGCTGCCGAGCTGGTCCGGTCCCGACGCGACAGCGCACGGTGCACGACTTCGCGCGCAAGTTCGGCGCGTCCACGTGCGAGATGGATGGCGGCCAGCGGACGCGCCGCCTCGGGCTCGAGATCCGTGTCGATTCCCTCGAGCAGCTGCTCGGCCTCCTCGAGCCGACCCTGACGGGCTCGGAGGTCGGCGAGGCGAACGATCGCTCCCTCGCGGAGCGTCGAGCGCCGGCCGAGATCCCAAAGGCGAAGCGCTTCGTTCAGGGCCTCCTCGGCCTCCGGCCACCGGCCCGCCGCCGTCAGCACGGCCCCGTAGTGGGTGTGGCAGAACGCCGACACCGCCGGCAGCCTTCGGCGCGACGCGATCGCATCCCCGACGCGGATCCACTGCTCGGCGCGAGCGACGTCGTGGGCGTGCTCACAGGCCGCGAAGAGCTGGCAGAAGATCTCCTCAAGCGCGCAGAAGTCGTCGACCTCGCCCCCGGCCGCTGCGGCCAGAGCCTCGTCGAGGAGCGCCATGCCCTCCTCGATCCGATCCGCGCGCACGAGACAGGCTCCCAGGTAGGCGAGCCGCGAACTCGAGGTCGGCCTCGCCCAGACGGCGCCCCACCTCGAGCGCCTCTCGGAAGAGCCCTTCCCTGCGGACCGGATCGCCCTCGAACATCCCCCTGGTCAGGCGAATCCATCCCACCTCGGCCGATCCGGTCGGCTCGGGGAGCAGGCTCACCGCCCGTGAGATCCAGCCCGCGGCGACGGCCGTGTCGCCCAGGATGGCCGTGTACATGCCTCCGAGCGTTCGCGCCACTCGCACCGCGCCGAGCCGATCGCGAGCGTCCCGGTAGGCCGCGTAGGCACGCTCCCACAGCTGGATCGCCCGAAGGAAGTCGAGCTCGAGGTAGCTCGCGCGGGCCAGGCCCTCGAAGGTCTCCCCAGAAGGGGAGGCGGCGTGGGCGGGCTCGAAGACCCGACGTGCGCCGGCGGCATTGCCCGCGCGCAGCGCGGCCCATCCATCCGCGAGATCCCGCCGCCCAGACACGGTGATCCGCCATCATGGCACGGCCGTCTCGCGCCGGGCGCCCTCAAGACATCGCACCGCGAGCCACGGACTTCAGACCGCTGGAGGAACGTCCGGGTCGGCGAGACATCGGAGCTCGGACCTGGCGAAGCGCCGGAACCGCTCGCGCTCGCCGCGATCCGGAATCGTTCGGGCGAGCGAGCCGATCACGTCCCTGGCCGAGCCCTCGCGCGCCACGGCGCGGGCCTCGACGCCCGTTCGGCGCGCGAGCCGGGCGAGCGCTCCGTTCGCGCGCCACGCGAGCCTCGGGATCGGGATCGAATCGGCGGTCTCCGCCGCACGCCTGGCGAGCTCGCCGGCCGGACCCGCCTCTCCGAGCTCGCCCCGCGCGACCGCGAGCAGGAGCGAGGCTTCGGCCTCGGGCTCGCACCACCCCGCGGCGGCCGCCGCCTCCCTGAGCGGCTCGAGCAGACGGATCGCGAGCTCCGGCTCGCCGAGTCGCAGCCGCGCCCTCGCGACCGCCGAGGTCGCGTGCGCCCCGTGGAGGAACGCCCCGCCGGGCGGCGCGCCGGCGGCGCCCAGGATCCCCTCCGCGCGCCCGGCGAGCTGGGCCGCGCGGGGCTCGCCCCGGATCGCCGCCGCGAGCGCGAGGTGCGCGAGACAGCGCACCACGTAGCTCTCGGCGCCGTTTGCCTCGGCGGCGGCCAGCGCGCGTCCGAGCACGGCCCCGGCCTCCTGCGCCGACCCCGCCTCGGTCAGCGCCCACCCGAGGATCGCGCCCGAGAACCCCCGCCACCACGGGTGTCCGAACCCCTCCGCCGTCTCGAACGCCTCGCGCGCGTGCGCGAGCGCGCCGCCGAGGTCCCCCGCCGCGAGCCGCACCCACGCGACCTGGGCCGTGAACATCGCCCCGTACGCGTGGAACCCCACGCGGCGGTTCAGCTCCACCGCCTCGCCGATCCGGCGCTCGGCCTCCTCCCACCGGCCCGCGGCGAACGGAACGAACGAGGACTCGAACACCGCCCACTGCAGGTGCTGGAGCAGACGGGCCCGCCGGAGCAGCGGCTCGAGCTCGGCGACGGCGGCGCGAAGCGTCGCCAGGTCTCCGGAGTAGGCGGCCACGGTCTTGCGCCCGTCGAGCGCGAGCGCGAGGCTCTCGGGCCGGCCGAGCCCGCGGGCGACGGCGAGGGCGCGCTCGGCGTGCTCGTGGGCCAGATCGAACCGGAGCCGGTTGGTGCGGAGCACCGCCAGCCGGGTGAGCACGTCGACCACCCGCTGCCGGTCCTCGAGCCGCTCGGCGAGCTCGAGCGCAGCCTCGAGGAACGGGATGCACTCGGCCACGGGGCGGCCCATGCCGATCAGGGGGTCGCCGCCGAGCGAGCGGAGGGCGGCCATCTCGAGCTCCGCCTCACCGGCGCCGCGCGCCCACTCGGCGGCCGCCAGGTGGTCCTCGTACGAGCCGGCGAAGTCCGAGAGCGCCTCGCGCACGGCTCCGCGAGCCTGACGGACCCGCGCCTCCATCGACGGATCTCCGGCCTCGCGCGCCGCGTCGAGCGCCCGGTCCAGCAGATCGGCCGCCTCGCGGTTGGCCGCCCGCCCGGCCGCCCGGCTCCCCGCCTCGAGCCAGGACCTCGCGGCGGTCGCCCACTCCTGGGCGGCCGTGGCGTGCACGGCGACGACCTCGGGGTCCTCGAAGAACCGGACCGCGCGGCGGTGGCGCTCGACCCGCGCGGGCTCGGGGCTCGTCACGTAGAGGATCTCCCGGATGAGGTCGTTTGAGAACGCGTACTCCCGCCCGGAGACCTCGAGCAGGCCGGCCCGGTGCGCGCGATCGGCGCGACGGATCGCCTCCTCCGGCGAGACCTCGAGGAGCGCCGCGACCGCGTCGAGATCGAACGCGGAGCCCAGCACCGCCCCCGCACGGACCAGGTCCTCCACGTCGCCGCCCGCGCGGCGGACGCGTTCGACCACGGCCGTGAGGAGCGTCTCCGGCAGCACCACCTTCCCCTCGGCCCCCGCCTCGGCCGGCGCCCGGAGGACCTCGACGGCGAACAGCGGGTGCCCGCGGGTCCGCTCGGCGACCGCGGCCGCCATCTGCGGGCGCCCGATCGCCTCGGCGAGCACCTCCACGTCGGCGGCCGGGAGCGGGCCGACGCGGAGCACCTCCGAGACGCCGGCGAGCTGCTCGAGGACCGGCTCGCCCTCCTCGGCGCGGACGGTGCCCAGCAAGAGGAACGGCGAGGACTCGACGCGCCGAACGAGGTAGTGCAGCAGTTCGATCGTCGACGCTCCGGCGAGGTGCAGGTCGTCCAGGAACAGCACCGTCGGGTGCAAGGCGGCGAGCGCGCGCACGAGCTCCACGACGGCGTCGAACGCGCGCCGCCGCTCGATCTCGGGCGGGGCCGGCGCGTAGGCGGTCGGGCGCAGGATCCTTCCGACCTCGGGGACGGGCTGAGCGAGCGGCCCGGCGCTGTCGCCCGCGATCGTGCGAAGCCGGTCGGGCGGCAGGCGCAGAGCGAGCGAGCGGACGGCGTCGGCGACCGGCTGGAGGAACAGGGAGCGCTCGGCCTCGAAGCATCCGGCCTCGAGGACCCAACCCCCGGTCCGCTCGGCACGGAGCAGCAGCTGGTGCCCGAGCCGCGTCTTGCCGATTCCGGCCTCGCCGACGAGCAAGACCGAGCGCGGGTCGCCGGCGACGGCCGACGCCCACGCGGCGTCGAGCACGCCGAGCTCGGCCTCGCGTCCGACGAACCGCCAGGGTTCCTCTCGCCGTGCGCGGCCGACCACCGGCCGGCGCGGGGCGGCCTCGACCACGGCGGGCATCGGGGCTCCCCGCAGGATCGCGAGGTGGAGCTCGGCGGTCTCGGGCGAGGGATCGACGCCGAGCTCCTCGGCGAGCGCGACGCGAAGCCGTTCGAACGCGGCGAGCGCCTGCGCCGACCGCCCGGTCGAGCGGTACGCGTGCATGAGCGCGCGGACCGGCTCCTCGTCGAGGGGCTCGGCGGCCGCGGCGCGCTCCGCGGCCTCGACGACGCGAGCGTGGTCGCCGAGCTCGAGGCCGGCCCGCCAGACCGCGCGACGGGCCCGGCGGAGCAGCTCGAGCGCCCGAGCGCGCGCGACCTCGGCCCACTCGGCGCTCGGCTCGTCCTGCAGGACCTCGCCCTCCCCGAGCAGGTCCAGGGCGCCGCCCGCGGCGGCGAGCGCGAGCGCCGGCTCGGCCGCCAGGCGCTGCTCCGCCTCGCCGACGAGCGCGCCGGCCTCGTCGAGGTCGAGAACCGCGTGCGGCGAGGCCGCGAACCGGTAGCCCTCCCGGTGGCCGGCGATGACCTCGGCGCCGAGCACGCGCCGCAGCCGGCTCACGAGGGTCGCGACCTGCCGGTGCGGCAGGTCGGGGATCCCGTTTCCCCACAGGTGCTCGGCGAGCCGGTCGACCGGCACGACCCGCCCGGCCTCGACGAGGAGGATCTCGAGCAGCGTCCGGCCCTTGCGGCTGCCGATCTCGGTCGGCGCGAGCCACCGGCCGTCCCGCCACACGCCGAAGGATCCGAGCAGGCGGAACCGAAGACGGGGCCCGCGCGCGATCACGTCACGCGGGCGGCGAACCCTCGACCTTCGCCTTCAGGAGCTTCATTCGAGCTCGGATGTCCTTCTTGCCGATCAGCGGGAAGACGATCGGAGCCATGAGCGCCGCCATGCCGTTCAGCTTCTCGAAGACCAGATGGAACGTGACCTTCGTGCCCCGTCCATCTGGCTCGAGCGTGAACGTGTCGGCGTAGGTCCCGTCCTTGTCGGACGAGCGGAACGCGAACCGCTCCATCGGCCGGTTCTCGAGCACCTCGCCCTCGTTCGCGCGATGGCCGTCGCCCGGGATCCACCCGACGGAGCGAAACCGGCTGCCGGCGGCGTTCGGCTCGCCCTGCACCCACTCGATCGAGTAGGGCTTCGGCGAGAACTCGGCGTGCCGGTTCAGGTCGGCGACCCAGCTCCACACTCGCTCTGCCGGGGCATCGATCGTCACCTCGAAGACGGCGCTCGTCATCGCTTCCTCCTCCGCGGGCGCCGGTGAATGGGATCGGTGCATCATGCCACGGACCCGCCCGGCAGGAAGCGGCGAGCCCGGGCGCGCGAAGACCCCGTTGGGGGACGTCTTCGCGATGCTGATTGCGCCCGGCTCAGGTCCCCGGGATTGCCCTGAGACCAGACGGGCACGCTCCTCCGCGTCCGCGCTAGTCGCCGCCCAGACCCCGGTAGCCGATCTTGAACACCATCGTGCCCCCGATGTCCGCACCGGCCATCACCAGGAGCACGACGGCGAGATCGAGCGCGATCCACGGCAGGCTTGCCACGTGCCGCGAACGATCCGACCAGCGGACCGCGAGGTCCACCACGAGGACGGCCGCGGCCCCGAACTGGACCAGCATGTGGCGGTTGGCCAGCTTCCGGATCCTCGATCCGGGTCGCATGGTCGCCCGCTCGGCCAGTCCGGTGAGCATCGCGGCCGCGAACCCCGCGAGCGCCGCCACGATCAGCCACGTGGAGGCGAGCGGAGCCGCCCCGTGGTGGCCGATCCGGGAGAACGCGTCCAGACCGAGCGCCCCGATCGAGAAGGCGATCGGGAAGTGCACGAACATCGGGTGGGTCGGCCGCTCGATCGGCTTTCCCTGGACGATCTCGCGGACCGTCCAGAACCTCGTCTCCCCGGCGGCCGACCGGTGCTTGAGCCTGATCGCCATCGCGACGCCCTCCCTCCTCGCGCGCACGCGTGACGGGCGAATCGTAGGACCTGGGCGTTCTGGACGCTCACGACTCCCTTCTCATTGAGTCCCTCCTCATGTGATCGGGAATCGCGGCAGACCGCGCTGCTGCAGCATTTTGCCCGGGATCGCAAGGCCATCTTCCACACCGAGGACGTCGTGGCCGTCGGGCCGTTCGGGACCGCGGCCGAGGACCCCGCCGAGATCGACGCCCGTCGTGCTGGCGGG
>JAJPHY010000002.1 GCA_021325015.1 Actinomycetota bacterium
ACGAGGTCCGGGAGCGGCAGGACCTCCTCGAGCTTGGCGAAGCTGACACGGTCGCGCACAGGGACGAGCGACTCAGGCAAGAACTATCCCCCCTAGGGAAATAGACACGCGTGGAAGCTGGGCACGCAGACGACGGCACGGCAAACGAGTAGTCTACGCGCGGACGCACGCAGAGTCAACAGGGATGGCCAGCCCCTGGTCAGGCCGCTCGAAGCGTACTGCCTGCCGGTGCTCCGGTCAACCCGGCCACCCTCGCGGCAGTCAGTCGGCCGGCCGCCACTCGGCCGTGGCAGCGAGCGAGGGGACGCTCACGTCATCGACGACGCCGGGGGGCAGGGCATTCCCGCCACCGGCTCCGAGCAGGGAGAAGTAGAGGTCGGCCACCGCGTTGGCGAGCTTGCTCGCCTGCTCGGCAGACGTGATCCGGACCCCCCGGTCGCTGAGAACCTGGAAGAACGCCTCCAGCAGGGCCCGCTCGTCCCCCAGCAGGGACGCCTCCGAGACGCCGAGCGCCTTCGCCAGGCGCTCCAACGTCTGAATCGACGGGGCCACGTGCCCGTTCTCGTACCGCGAAAGCCGAGCCTTGGGGATCCCCGAGATCTCCTCCAGGTCGGACTGAGACAACCCCGCCCGGATCCGCGTCTCGCGGAGTCGTTGCCCGAACGTCTTCTCGTCCTTCATGCGCCTGCGCCCCCTTGGCTCCCCCTCGCGACGTTGACCGGTGGCGGAACGCCTCCGGGAGCATAGCAGCGCGCCCGGAAGAAGGGGAGCGGTCGAACGACCCGCCGAGGCCGTGACCAGCACCTTCGCCCGGGAAATTCGGCCGTTCGGCCTACTTCACCTCGACGGTGGCGCCCGCCGCCTCGAGCTGCTCTCGCGCCTTCTCGGCGGTCTCCTTGTTGACCTTCTCCAGGACGGGCTTGGGGGCGCCGTCCACGAGGTCCTTGGCCTCCTTCAGGCCGAGGCTGGTCAGGGCACGAACCTCCTTGATGACCTGGATCTTCTTGTCGCCCACCGACGTGAGGATGACGTCGAACTCCGTCTGCTCCTCCGCCTCCTCGCCTGCCGCCGCCGGGGCGGCGCCCGGGGCGGCCATCATGACCGGGGCGGCGGCCGCGGCCTTCACGTCGAAGGTCTCCTCGAACTTCTTGATGAACTCCGAGAGCTCCAGGAGGGTCATCTCCTTGAACTGCTCGAGGAGCTCGTCGGTCTCCAGCTTCTTGGTCGCCATCTCCTACTCCTCTCCTTCCACGCCCACCTTTTCCTTGTACGCCTCCAGCAGGCCGAGGAACCGGCTCTGCAGGGCCTGGAACATCGCGGCCGCTCGCGCCATCTCGGACTTCAGCATCCCGGCCACCCTGGAGAGCATGACCTCCCTTGATTCCAGGTCGGCCAGCGCCCTCGCCTGATCCGCCGAGAGCACCCTGCCCTCGACGAAGGCCCCCTTGAGGACCAGCGTGGGGAACCTGCGGGCCGCCTCCACCACCCGCTTGGCGGCGGTGACCGGGTCGCCCGCGACGAACGCCACGGCGGTGGGGCCCTGCAGCAGATCCTCGAGCTCCCGGACGCCGGCCTCGTCGGCGGCGCGCTTCATCAGCGTGTTCTTGACCACCGAGAACGTGGCGGCGTCGGAGAGCGAGCGGCGGAGCTCGGTGGTGTCGCGCACGCTCAGCCCGCGGTACTCGGTGAGCAGCAGCGCCTGCGATCCCGCGATGCGCTCCTTGAGCGTCGCGACCTTCCCGATCTTCCCGGCGTTCGGCATCGCGCCTCCTGACAAACGAAAACGCCTCCGCAGACGAACGCGGAGGCGCGTCACCGACGCGTATCCCTTGGCCTCGGCAGGTACCGGCGTGGCCGGATCGTGCAGCGCCCCTGCTGTCTGCGGCGCAGAAAGGGTACCGTGAGCGAGGACCGGCAACAACGCGCTCGGGCTAGGCGAGCGGGCCGCCTACCGGCGCCGGCTGCTACACCGTGGAGGAGTTCGAGACCATGCGCGACCGGCCCTTCCTGCGCGAGATCTTGCGGGCGGGTGACTCACACGCCGACCGACTGCCCCTCGGTCTCCTTGAGGCGGTTCGTGTCGATCGCGATTCCGGGCCCCATCGTGGTCGCGATCGTCAGGCTCCTCACGTACCTGCCCTTCGCGGCCGACGGCTTGGCTCGAAGCACCTCGTCGACCACGGCAAGGTAGTTCTCAATCAGCTTCTGCTCGTCGAACGAACGCTTCCCGATGACGAGGTGGAGGTTGCCCGTCCGGTCGACCTTGTACTCGAGCTTGCCGCCCTTGATGTCCTGGACGGCCTTGCCGATGTCGAACGTCACGGTTCCGGCCTTCGGGTTCGGCATCAGGCCCCTGGGGCCGAGCACGCGACCGGCCTTTCCCACCGAGGCCATCATGTCGGGGGTCGCGACGGCCGCATCGAACTCGATGTTGCCCTTCAGCACCTCCTCCACGAGGTCGTCACCGCCCACCACATCGGCGCCGGCCTCCTTGGCCTCTCGGGCCTTCTCCCCGGTCGCGAACGCCGCCACCCGGACGGTCCTGCCGGTCCCGTGCGGGAGGGTCACCGTGCCCCGGACCATCTGGTCCGCCTTGCGCGGGTCAACGCCGAGGCGGAACGCCACCTCGACGGTCTCGTCGAACTTGGCCTCGGGAAAGCGCTTCAGCAGACGGATGGCCTCGCCCGGCGGGTACTCCCGTTCGGGCTCGAGCAGCTCGAGCGCCTGCGCGTACCGCTTACCGGTCATGCGCCCACCTCCACGCCCATGCTCCGGGCCGTCCCGGCCACGATCTGCATGGCCGCCTCGACGTCGTTGGCGTTCAGGTCGGTCATCTTCTGCTCCGCGATCTTGCGGAGCTGCTCTCGCGTGATCCTGCCGACCTTGCTCCGGTTGGGCTCCCCCGACCCCTTCTCCAGCCCGGCCGCCTGCTTGATGAGCTCGGCCGCCGGCGGCTGCTTGGTCACGAAGGTGAAGGAGCGATCCTCGTAGATCGTGAGCTCGACCGGGATCACCTGGCCGGCGAGCTGCTGGGTCCGCTCGTTGTACTGGCGGCAGAACTCCATGATGTTCACGCCGTGCTGCCCGAGGGCGGTCCCGACCGGCGGGGCGGGCGTCGCCTGGCCGGCTCGAATCTGCAGCTTGACGACCGCGAGAACCTTCTTCTTGGCCATTTCGTGCGTTCACCTCCTGCGGTGCAAACGGCCTCTCGGGCCTCCCGCGCCGTGGGTCAGACCTTGGCCACCTGGTCGAAGCCGAGCTCCACCGGGGTTTCGCGGTCGAAGATGCTGACCAGGACCTTGAGCTTGCTCTGGTCGACGTTGATCTCGCTGATCGTGCCGGTGAAGTCCGCGAATGGACCGGAGATGATCCGAACCACGTCGTCCACCGCGAACCCCAGCCGGAACTGGGGCTTGGCTTCCTCCTTCTTGACCGCGAGGATCTTCTCGACCTCGCGGCGGGAAAGCGGGGTCGGCTTGCTCCCCGTCCCGGCCGCCACGAACCCGGTGACGCCGGGCGTGTTGCGTACGACGTACCAGGAGTCGTTGTCGTAGATCATCTTCACGAGCAGGTAGCCGGGGAACACCTTGCGCTGGACCACCTGCTTCTTGCCGGACTTGATCTCCATGACGTC
>JAJPHY010000142.1 GCA_021325015.1 Actinomycetota bacterium
AGCCTCGTGCCCGAGGTGAGTGTAGTGGTGGAGCTGCGGGTGGCGGTGGAGCCAGGGGTTGATCCTGTCGCCCTGGAGCGGGCGATCGCCGAGCAGGGACGCCGCGGATCAAAGGAGCTCTACCGGGCAGCGCTCGCGTCCCTTGACACTCAGGCAACCGGAGCGGTCGGCGGGGCGCGCCAGAGGCTCGAGTGCCGCTGGGTGGCCACGATCTTCGGGCGGGTCCGGATCTGGCGGTACCGAGTGAAGGCCGAGGGCCGGAGCTTCCACCCCTTGGATCGGGCCCTCGGGCTGTCCCAGGCCGAGCCGTCCGCGGCGCTTCGAGAGGCCGTCTGCGATCTTGCCACCCGCATCCCCTACCGCCAGGTTGGGGAGGTCACCTCCCGCCTCACCGGTGAGCCCTTCTCCCATCTCAGCGCATGGAGGGTGCTGCAAGAAGAAGGAGCCAGGATCCGCACCGAGGAGGGGGAGCTCGTGGCCTCGGTCTTCGAGCTCGGGGAGGCCCCACCCGATGCCGGACCCTCACCCGAGCTCGTCGTGGTGGAGGCCGACGGGACCTTCCTCGATGCCCAGGGCGAAAAGAGCGAGCGCTTCGAGGTAAAGACCGGGGTGTTCTACACGGGCAAGGCCCGTGCCGGCGGAAGACGACACCGAAGGTGGAGGCTGCTCGACAAGGGCTGCTACGCGACGACGGCAGATGCCGACGCCTTCGGCAAGGGCCTTGCCGCCCGCGGCTTTGCCTGGGTGGGGCTGCACCGGGCCCGCCACATGCAGTGCGTGCACGACGGGCTGGACGAGTACGGGGTGACCTTCGCTGACTGGTTCCCGCACGCCGTGCACCAGATCGACCACTTCCACGTCGCCGAGCGGATCTGGCAGGTCTTTGGCGCCGACGCCCACCGGTTCGAGCGCCGGAAGCGGCTTGCCCTTTCCGACCCGAGGGCCCTCGCCCGAAGGCTCCGCCGGCAGGTGGCCGGGATCCGTCCCGATCAGGCGACCGAGCTCGCCGGCTACCTCGAGCATGTCGCCGCCCACTGCACGGGGTGGATCGCCTGCCCCGCAGGCTCCGCCGCGGCCGGATGCACGTGGTGGGCTCCGGCGTCGTGGAAAAGCACCAGGACCTGCTCGTGAAGCGCAGGATGAAGGGCAAAGGCATGCGCTGGACCCGCCGGGGCGCCGATCACCTGCTCGCGTTGCAGGCCCGCCGCTTCTGCGACCGCTGGCCGACCAGCTGGGGGGTGATCGCCGGGTAGGATCGGGCGGTATCAGGCGATGAGGGCCTGCGGGCCTTCCCGCCCATCCCCTCGGACGACCGAGGGGCAGATGGTCAGGGTGAGCCCGACGTCGACTCCCCGGACCAACTGCGGAAGTTGGAACGCTTAGACTCGATCGGGGACGTCGGCCCTCGGGCCATCGCGAAACCGCTCGAGTGCCTACCACCCTTGTCCGACGAACGTGATGCCCATAGACTGCTCTCCCATGTCGCGCCTTCGGGTCAAGATCCTCTGCACCCTCGGCCCCGCGTCCTTGCACCCGGAGATCCTTCGCGGCCTGGACGAGCGGGGAGCGGACCTGTACAGGATCAACCTCTCTCACACGGCGCTCGAGCGCATCGAGCCGACGGTCGCGCTGATCCGGAGCGTGTCCTCGACACCGATCTGCCTGGACACCGAGGGACCGCAGGCTCGTTGCGGCCCGGTGATCGAGGAGCTGGTTCTGCACGAAGGCGAGCGGTTGCGCTTGACGAGCTCACCGGTCCTGGGCGACCGGGAGCGGCTGAGCATTCGGCCGCCGGCGGCGCTGGGATTCGTGCGGGTCGGCTCGAAGATCGGGGTCGACTTCGACGGCGTGCGCCTCCGGGTCGAGGAGGTAGGTGGGGAAGGGGCCACGGCCACCGTCGTGCGCGGTGGGCGGGTCCGGTCGAATCGCGCCGTCACCATGGATCCGCCACCCCGGCTCCCCGCACTCTCGGACAAGGACCGCCAGGCGATCGAGCTCGGTGCCCGGCTGGGGATCACCCACTACGCCCTGTCGTTCGCATCCGACGCGAGCGACGTCGACCTGATCCGCAGCCTGGCTCCCGCCGGGGCCCACATCATGGCCAAGATCGAGAGTCGGCTTGGCGTGCGGAACATGGACGGGATCATCGAGGCCACCGACTCGGTGATCATCGACCGAGGCGACCTCTCCCACGAGATCCCATTCGAGCTCGTCCCCTACTATCAGAAGGCCATCGTGCGACGCGCAAACCGGGGCAGCCGACCGGTCTACGTCGCCACGAACCTCCTTGAGTCCCTGGTCACCTCCACGACCCCGACGATCGCGGAGGCCAACGACATGGCGAACACCCTGATCGACGGCGTCCACGGTCTCGTCCTCGCGGCCGAGACTGCCATCGGGGTCGATCCACTCGGCTCGTTCGACCTCGTCCTGAGGGCCATCGAGGCCTTCGAACAAGCGAGCGAGGGGCAGCTCCTGCTCGAGGATCGCCGATCCCCGGAGCTCGCGGCGGGACCGGCCGACCCTCGACCGTGACGTGAGCGGAGCCGGTCCTGGCCGCCCACGGGTGTGGAGATGTTGTGGCGCGCCGCGACGCTCGCCCCCCTCCATCACCGAATACGTGCGTCTTAGGCCCTTCGTCGCCCATCGAGCGCCGTTCGACCCTTTGGTCCCGGACTCCGTCATCGTATGATTCGCGGGCGAGCCGGCCACCGCTGGAGCCGGTGGGCCAGGGAGACCACACATGCAATCTCGACAGGTCGCGCAGACCGGAGGTGAGTTCATCGACCTCCGTGACTACGTCGCCGTGCTCCGGCGCCGCGCGCTCGCGATCACGATCATCGCCGGGATCGGACTGGCACTGGGGCTCGGCTACTCGCTGATCCAGACCCCGATCTACACGGCGACCGCCAGGGTCCTGGTCAACCCGCCCCCCGACAGCACCAATCCCACCCGCGCCATCAGCATGGACACCGAGGCCCAGGTAGTGAAGTCCGCCCCGATCGCCGAGGCCGTCTCCCAGTCCCTCCGATCGCCCCTCTCGGTCGGCCAGCTCCTGCGGCACGTCTCGGTGGGGACGTCCCAAGACGCGTTCGTCATGGACATCGCCTACCGGGACCCCAAGCCGGCTCAGGCCGCGGCGGGCGCGAACGCCTTCGCGAAGGCCTATCTGGACTTCAAGCGTGAGCAAGCCCAGCAGCAGATCGACCAGCAACAGGCCTCGATCGAGGCGCAGATCGCCGAGATCCAGCGTCAGCAACGCGAGCAGAACCAGATCCTGGAGACGCACCCGCCCGGATCCGTGGAGTACCGGAACGCACAGGACACCCTGGACCAGCTCAGCGTTCGGCTGAGCGTGCTCGCTTCCTCCCTGGCCGCGATTCCCGCCGTCGTGAACCCGGGCCAGATCATCCTGCCGGCCTCTGCGCCGACGTCCCCCTCGAGCCCACGGGTGCCGCTCAACGCGGCGCTCGGGCTGCTTGCCGGGCTGTTCATCGGGGTGGCGAGCGCCTTCGTCCTGGATCGAATCGACGACCGCGTCCATCGGCGGGCCGATCTCCAGCTCTACCTCGACGCGCCGGTCCTGGCCTACGTCCCGCACGTCCGGACGAACGATCACAAGCGCGCTGCCCAGCTCGTCGTTGACCTCCAGCCTCGCAGCCCGATCGCCGAGGCCTACCGGACGGTCCGGACCAACGTCCTCAGCATGGCGCGCAAGCGCAACATCAAGGTCATCGCCGTCGTGAGCCCCATGCAGCGGGAAGGCAAGTCGATGACCTCGGCCAACCTGGCCGCCGCGCTCGGGCAGGCCGACAAGAAGGTGCTGGTGCTCTCGGCCGACATCCGAAAGCCGACCATCCACGAGTACTTCACCGTGCCGAACGACGTCGGGCTGAGCGAGGTGCTCGAGGGTGAGCTTCCGCTCGCGCAGGCCATCGTCCGCTCCGAGGTCTCCAACGTCTGGGCCCTCCCCGGCGGCCACGTGCCCTCCCAGCCGGCGGAGCTCCTGCAGTCTCCGGCGATGAGCGACCTGCTGCGGCAGGTCCGCGACGCGTTCGACTTCGTGATCCTGGATTGCCCGCCCGTGCTCGGCCTCGCCGACTGCCTTGCCGTCCTGCCGCTCGTCGACGCCACCCTCATGGTCGTCCAGGTGGGCCGGACCAGGGGCGGCGCCATCCTCGAGGCGAGCGACCAGCTCGAGCGCGTAGGGGCCGCGGTGGACGCGGCCGTGATGAACGACGTGAAGGTCCCCCGCGGGCGCCCGGGCCATCACGGCTACGGCTACTACCTCGCCTCGCACGAGTATCTCCGGCCGCAGGAGGAAGCGCGCCGACGCTCCACGCCTCGACTGGTCACGCCTCGGGCCGTGGGGCTCGACCAGCCTTCGAAGTCCCAGACCCGAAACGGCAAGGGGAGCGAGGAACCGGAGCTCCCCAAGCCCGCGGTGGGCACGGCCGACGAGTCGTAGCGGTCCGGGGACGACCGAGCCGCGGAACCCCTCGCCCCTCAGATCCCCTTCAGGAAGGCGACCGTCTCGGACAGGCCGTCCTCGAGGTGGGTCCAGGGCTTCCACCCAAGCACCTCGGCGGCGAGGGCGTTGTCGAGGGCGCTCCGGCGCAGGTCGCCCGGCGGGAGCGGACCCCGCTCCGGCGGGCCCGAGAAGCCCGTCAGCTGCGCCAGCATCCGGTAGAGGGCGTTCACCGAGGTCTCGAGGCCGGTCCCGATGTTCACCACCCGGCCGCTCCCCCGCTCCGCCGCGAGGGCGAACGCGTGCACGGCGTCGTCCACGAACACGTAGTCGCGGGTCTGGTTTCCGTCGCCGAAGATCGTGGGCGCCTGCCCCGCGAGCATCTTCGAGGCGAAGACCGCCACGACCCCCGCCTCCCCGTGCGGGTCCTGGCGCGGACCGTAGACGTTCGCGAGCGCGAGCGCCACGTACTCGATCGCCCGGTACCGCTCGTAGTACGCGAGGTAGTCCAGGGGCGCGCGCTTGCTGATCCCGTACGGGGAGAGCGGTCGGGCTCCGGCCGCCGCCGTCTCCTTGGTCGGGAGCTTGCGGGCCTCCCCGTAGAGGGTCCCGCCCGAGGCAGCGTACACGACCTTGCGAACCCCGGTCTTGGCCGAGCACTCCATCACGTTCAGGAACCCCATGAGGTTCACGCTCGCGTCGAACACCGGGTCGTCGAGCGACGGGCGCACGCCGGACTGCGCGGCGAGGTGCATCACGACCTCCGGCCGGTGCCGCTCGAACAGCGGGAGCAGCCCCTCGGCGCGGACGTCCATGTTGAAGAACGTGAACTCCTTGCCGTACCCGCGCGCCTCGGCGAGGTTGGCGATCCGTCCCGTCGAGAGGTCGTCCACCGCGATCACGCGGTGCCCCTCGGCGAGCGGCCGGTCGCACAGGTGGGAGCCGATGAACCCGGCCCCGCCGGTCACCAGATAGGTGGTCACGAGGGGCGCCCCCGCCCGCACGCGATCCGCGCGCTCACGGCGCGAGCTCCAATCCGGGATCGATCGCCACGTCGAGCGAGGAGCGCTCGCCGCGCGCGAGCCTCGACGCGCCCGCGCAGGCGATCATCGCCGCGTTGTCGGTACAGAGCTCTATCGCGGGGAAGAGCACCCGCAGCCCGGCCTCCGCTCCGGCCTTCTCCATCCGCTCGCGCAGGCGGGTGTTCGCCACGACGCCGCCGCCGAGCAGGACGGTCGAGACCCCGCGCTCGAGCGCCGCGGCGACGGTCTTGCTCACCTGCACGTCGACGATCGCCTCCTGAAACGACGCGGCGAGGTCCGCGGGGTCGGGACGTCGGCCGGCCGCCAGCTCGCCCTTCACGTACCGCAGCACGGCCGTCTTGAGCCCCGAGAGCGAGAAGTCGTAGTCGCCCGAGTCGGCCATCGCCCGCGGGAACGCGATAGCCTCCGGGTCCCCTTGCCGCGCAAGTCGATCGAGAGCCGGACCGCCGGGGAACCCCAGCCCCATGAACCGCGCGATCTTGTCGAAGGCCTCACCGGCAGCATCGTCGACCGTCTGCCCGAGCACCTCGTACCGGTGCTCCTCCGGCATATGCACGAGCAGGGTGTGGCCGCCCGAGACCACGAGGCAGACGTAGGGCGGCTCCGGCGGCCCGTGCTCGAGGAAGTTCGCGTAGATGTGCCCTTCCAGGTGGTTCACCCCGATGAGCTCGGCACCCGTGGCGAGCGACACGGCCTTCGCGGCGGCGACGCCGACCAGGAGCGCTCCCGCGAGACCCGGCCCGACCGTCACCGCGACCCCGTCGATGTCGGCGAACCGGCACCCGGCGCGGTCGAGGGCCTCGGCCATCAGCGGGTTGATCGCCTGGACGTGGGCGCGCGAGGCGAGCTCGGGCACGACCCCGCCGTACCGCGCATGCAGGTCGACCTGACTGGAGATCAGGTTGGCGAGCACGCTCCGGCCGTCCTCCACGACCGCCACCGCCGTCTCGTCGCAAGAGGTCTCGATCCCGAGGACCTTCACGGGCGGATCCCCTCCGGGAGCTCGGCCATCAGGGCGCGGAGCCGGGCCTGGTACTCGTCGGAGCGGATGCCGTCCACCCACATGATGAGAGCGTCCTCGTTGATCTCCTGGTAGTAGTTCTTCCGCACGCCGACCGGACGGAACCCGAACCGCCCGTACAGCCGCTGCGCTCCCCAGTTGGACACGCGCACCTCCAGCGAGACGGCGTCGGCGCCGAGCAGGATCGCGTTCTGGATGAGGTCGTGCAACAGACGCGTCCCGATCTTGTGCCGGTGGTGCAGGGGATCGACGGCGATGTTGGTGACGTGCGCCTCCTCACCGTAGCCGATCAGCCCGCCGTATCCCACGACCTCCCGGTCGATCCTCGCCACCAGGTAGCAGCGGTTGCGGGTCTCGGCCATCTCGGACAGGAACAGGTTGGGGCTCCACGGTCTCGGGTAGACCTGACGCTCGATGGCCATCACGCCGCGCAGGTGG
>JAJPHY010000052.1 GCA_021325015.1 Actinomycetota bacterium
ACGGGCGCCCGCCCCTCATAGTCCCCGGTGATGGCGCGGCCGAGCTCCTCGATCCGCCGGCGGATGTCCTCGCGCCCGAACAGGACGCTGGCGATCGGCGACATCCGAGCCGATCGTAGCAGAGCCTCAGCCGAAGACCGCCGCGAGCAGGGTCGCGACCGCGTGGACGACGGCCTCGCCGGCTCGGCGCCACCACGGACCCGGCCCGGGGGGCGGGGGCCCGGGCACGGAGCTCACGACCACCGGGACGCGGGCCAGCGTTCCCTCCGGCGTGGACACCACCAGCGCCCCCACTCGCTCCCCCACCGCCGGTGGGAAGGGCACACCCGGCTCGGGGACCACCCTGCGAGCCAGGGGTTCGTCGACCGGGACGAGGGCCGCGCGAGACGCCCCGGCCTCCACCGGGACCCTGCGACCATCGATCCTGAGCGCGCCCAGTCCCTCGCCCTCGGTCGCAAGGCGGACGCGATGGAAGGCGGCGAACCCGTAGTTGAGGAGGGCGGCCGCATCGGAGAACGGCTCGCCCGGCTCTCCGAGGACGACCGAGAGCAGGCGGACGCCGCCCCGCGCCGCCGCGCCGACCACGCAGAAGCCCGCCGCGCTCGTGAAGCCGGTCTTGACGCCCAGGGCTCCCGGGTAGAGCCACAGGAGCACGTTGCGGTTCTGCACGATCCGGGGGACGCCGGACGGCGAGGGGATCTCGCGAAACCGGGTTCGGACGATACGAGCGAACAGCGGATGCTCGAAGGCCGCGCGCGTGAGCGTGACGAGATCCCGCGCGGTGGAGTACCCGCGGTCGTCGAGCCCGTTCGGGGAGGCGAAGTGCGTGTCGCGCATGCCGAGCCGGGCAGCCTCGGCGTTCATGGCCTCGACGAAGGCCTCGACCGACCCCGACACGTGCTCCGCGAGCGCGTCGGCCGCGTCGTTCGCGGACTGCAGCAGCAGCGCGTACAGGAGGTTCTCCACCGTGATCCGCTCGCCGGGGAGCAGGCCCAGCTCGGAGATGCCGACCCGCCGGCTCGGAGCCGCGGCCTCGGGGCTCACGGTCACGAGCTCGCGCGGATCCGTGCGGCGGATCACGAGCAGCGCGGTCATGATCTTCGTGAGGCTCGCGATCGGACGGCGCGCATCCGCGTCCTGCGCGAACAGGATCTGGCCCGTGTCGAGATCCGCGAGCACCGCGGCTCGAGCCGCCAGCTCCGGCGGCCGCGTCGCGGGCGACGGCGTGGCGAGCCGCGTGGGAAAGGGCGAGGGAGACGTCCCCCCTCCGGGAACGGGAACGGGGGTCGGTGGGGGTGGCTGGGGCGTGGGCGACTCCGCCGCGGCGGTCGCGAGCGCGAGCGGGGAGAGCCAGAGCGCGAGAACCGCGAGCCAGGCGACGAGCCGGCGTCGCCGATCCGGCCGTTGCCTCCACACGGCGCGATCTTACGGGGCCTGGAGGTACTGGCGGAGATTGTGCCGCAGAAGCGCCTGCTTGAGCTTGCGGGAGGCGCGCGCGAGCTCGGAGAGCGACACTGCCGCGTGTCGGCGCGCCTCCGGGTTCCGCTGACGCAGCTGCGGCATGATGATCGACTCGAAGAAGCTCGCCTCGCGCTCGGCGAAGTGCCGGTACATCGTGAGGTGCCTCGGCTCCACCCCGTGCCGGAAGAAGTCCTTCACGATCGAGAGGACGACGTAGTCGTCGCCGTCGTAGTACTTCGCGGACTCCGGCCCGTGCGAGCACACCAGCCCGAAGGACTCCAGCTCCCTGATCCGATCCCGATCGATCCCGGTCGCCGAGGCCATCTCCTCGATCGACATCTGGAGGCCGGTCGGAGGCTCGGCGAGATCCTGGTCCGTCTCGGGCGTCGGGGGCGCGGCGGTCGCCGCCTCGCCGTCCCCGGCCTCCTGGTGAAGCAGCCGCTCCTTGATGACCTTGAGCGGCAGGTACTCGTCGCGCTGCATCCGGAGGATGCTCTTCAACCGCTCGACGTCCTGCTCGTAGAACTTGCGATACCCCGAGGGCGTGCGCTCGGGCTGGAGCAGCCCCTCCGCCTCGAGAAACCGGATCTTGGAGATCGTGATGTCGGGGAACTCGGTCTTGACCGAGACCAGGACCTCCCCGATGGATTGGTAGTTCCGCGTCGGCATCGCCGGTTCACTCCCCCGCCTGGAAGAAGGCCAATCTGAACTTTCCGATCTGGATCTCGTCGCCCGAGGCCAGCTTCGTGGACTCCACCCGCTCACGGTTCACGTACGTCCCGTTCAGGCTCCCGCGGTCGTGGATCCAGAACTCGGACCCTTGCCGGCGGATCTCGGCGTGCCGTCTGGACACCGTGACGTCGTCGAGGAAGACGTCGCTGTCGGGGTTCCGCCCCGCGGTGGTCGACTCCTTCTCGATCAGGAACGTCGAGCCCGCGTTGGGGCCACGCTTGACGACCAGGAGAGCCTGTCCGGGCTCGAGGCCCGCCTCCTGGACGGAGATCTCCTCGGAGGCTTCATCCTCGATCTCGACCGGGGTGATGCCGAGGGTCGTGTCCTCCTGCAGCGGAGCGCCACAGTTTGCACAGAACCGCGCCTCGTCCTTATTGGGATGTCCACAACGAGTGCAGAACACGGTCCGTCGCCCCTTGCTGCCGACCTCCCGCTCAGCGTGGAGGTTGAAGACAGATCTCAACTCTCGACCAAAGCTCGACGTTAGCGCAACGTCCCTGGAAGGGTCAACTGAAGACGGCTCGATTTATCTGGTCGAACCAGGTTGCGCGTGCACGCCCCGACCTCAGGAACGGCATCACCCCGACCTCAGGGGTCGTGGGGGCGGTCAGTGCTTCTCGGCCTGCTCGACGAAGGCCCGATACGCGGCCGCGTCCATGAGCGCGTCCAGCTCGGAGGGATCCGTCATCTCGATGACCGCGAGCCAGCCGTCCCCATAGGGCTGGTCGTTGACGAGCTCGGGCCTCTCGTCGAGCAGCGCGTTTCGCTCCACGAGCGTTCCGGTCACCGGGCTGAACACGTCCGAGACCGACTTCGTCGACTCCACCTCGCTGAAGGGCTGGGACGCGGTCACGCGCGTGCCGACCTCGGGAACGTCCACGTACACGACGTCGCCGAGGGCGTCCTGGGCGTAGTCCGTAATTCCCACCCGGGCGCGCCCGCCGCCTTCGTCGCGCACCCACTCATGCTCTCTGTGTACCGCAGATCCTCCGGGAACTCCATCTGCTCCCCCCTGCCTCACGTGTGCTTCGCACCGTATCACCCCGGGCGGCCGCGGCCGGCGAGGGCGCGACGCAGATCGCCCACGTACAGCAGGGCCGCGGCGTACGACTCGACGATCGCCACGCCGAACACGATCCACCCGAGCGCCAGGGCAGAGGGAGCGAACGCGAACCCGAAGCTGCCCCACGCCACGAGTGGGACCGCGGTCATGAGCCCGAAGGTGGCGACCTTGCCCAGGAACCGCACCTCGAGACGCACGCGCCGGACGAGGAGGAGCGCTGCCCCGGCGAGGAGGATCAGCCCGTCTCGCACGAGGATCAGCAGCGCCGCCCAGAGCGGGAACGCGTCCCGCACGACGAGCGCGATCAGGCCCGCTCCCATCGCGAGCCGATCGGCGGTGGGATCGAGCACCGCGCCGAGCTCCGAGACCGTCCCGGTGCGCCGAGCGATGGCCCCATCGATCCAGTCGGTCGCCACGACACCGGCGAACAGCAAGAGGCCCGGCAGCTCGGTGCCTCGGTGGACGATCAGCCACACGAAGAGCGGGATGAGCGCGATCCGCGCGGCCGACAGCGCGTTGGGAATCGTGAGGATCGCCGAGGACGCACGCGCACCAGGTGAGTCGTTCATCGTGAAGCGCAGAATGTAGTCATGATCTCGACGAGCGGTGGGTCATCGTGTGGCGGACCCTACCACCAAGGGGCCGTTCCGATGACCCTTCGAAGCGGGATCGAACCGTCCACTCGAGCATCACAGCGTCGAAGGGTAGGGCACGACTCCAGCCTGAGCGAAACGGAACGCCCACCTCGGTCTGCGCACGCACTTGACCCGAGCCTCCGGCTCATCGACACTTGAAGGCAGCCGCCGAGGCCTCCATGAGCACGGGGCGCTCGACGCGGTTCGCCCCCGGGGTTCATTTCCCTGCCCCGGGGGCGTTCACATGGAGGGATGTGCGGCGGCGGGAGCAGGGCACCCGCCGCGCGTCGGGCCGGCCGGATTTGAACCGGCGACCTTCTGACCCCCAGTCAGACGCGCTCACCAAGCTGCGCCACGGCCCGGCCAGGAGATTGTAGCCGCCAGGCCCTCAGCGCCTCTCGCGCGCGGACCCACTTCGAAAGTGCAGACGGACCGGAACGCCCCAGAGCGAGAAGCGTTCCCGAAGCCGGCGCTCGAGGAACCGCTCCGCGGCGGTGCCCGGCGGACCGCCCCCGAACAGGACGATGGTCGGCGGGCCCGACCGTATCTGCGTGCCGTACCGATAGCGAACGCCCAGTGGATGCGCGCGCTGTACGTCCTCGAGGAACCGGTTGACGTCGGCGGTCGAGGCTCGCATCGACCACCGCTCGTGCAGGACGACGAGGTCGATGGGGAGACGCCGGACCCCGGCTCCGGTGAGCGCCGAGACGCGGGTGACCTTCGGGTCCCCGAAGGGCCGAGCGCGCTCGCTCAGACTGCGATAGGTCGCCTCGCGCTCCTCGACGAGGTCCCACTTATTCGCGACGACGTACAGCCCTCGCCCGACCTCCACCACGCGCGCGGCGATGCGCCGGTCCTCCGCGGTGAACCCGTCGACGGCGTCGAGCACGAGCACGGCGACGTCGGCCCGCTCGATCGCCCGTGCCGTGCGAAGGAAGCTGTAGTACTCGATCCCCCGCGCGCGGGAGGGCCGGCGAAAGCCGGCCGTGTCGACGAACCGGACCGGGCCGGTGGGCCACTCGACCACGGCATCGACCGCGTCGCGCGTGGTCCCGGCCTCCTCGAACACGACCGAACGCTCCTCACCGATCAGCCGGTTGAAGAGGGAGGACTTGCCCACGTTCGGGCGCCCCACGAGCGCGAACCGCGGCTCGTCGGACTCGGGCGGGACGGAGCCCCGATCGGGGAGCAGCTCGATGATCCGGTCCAGCAGCTCTCCGGCCCCCCGCCCGTGCAGGGCCGACACGGGCAGGGGCTCACCGAAGCCGAGGCGACGGAAGGCCGCCGCGTCCGGCTCCTCGCGCTCGCTGTCGACCATGTTCGCCACGACCAGGACGGGGGAGGGCATGCGCCGCAGACGCCGCGCGATCGCCTCGTCCTCGTCGAGTGGACCGGTTCGAGCGTCGACGACCAGCAAGATCAGGTCGGCGGCCTCGGCGGCCCGGTCGGCCTGTCGGGTCACGAGCGCCTCGATCCCCCGCCCCCCGGATCGGTACCCGCCGGTGTCGACGACCACGAACCGCCGGTCACGCCACGACGTCTCGAGCTCGACGCGATCTCGGGTCACGCCCGCCGTCTCGTGGGCGACCTGTTGACGCCGCCCGACCAGCCGATTCGCGAGGGTCGACTTGCCCACGTTCTGCCGCCCGATCAGGGCGACGACCGGCAGCCGCCCGCGGCTCACCACCGACCTCCGAGGCGCTCGCGAACGAGGGCCAGGACCTCGGCGAAGACCTCGTCCGCGTCCTTGCCGGTCGTGTCGATCGCGACGGCCTCCGCAGCCGGCACGAACGGGTTGATCCGAGCGTCGAGAGCGTCCCGCGCCTCGAGTGCCTCTCCGAGATCCCGGGCGCTCTCCGATCGCTCCCGCTCCCTCACCCGCCGGCGGGCGCGCTCCCGCGGATCCGCGAGGAGGAGGACCTTCACGTCCGCATCCGGGAAGACGACCGAGCCGATGTCTCGACCCTCGACCACCCCCCCAGCCGCACCGAGGCGGCGCTGCTCGGTGCGCAGGACCTCGCGCACACGGGGGTGACTCGAGACGAGCGAGACGTGGCGCTCGACCTCCGGCGACATGAGCTCGCTCGATTCCTCGACGCCGCCGATCAGCAGATGGGGCGGGTCCGAGCTCGAGCTCAGATCGAACCTCAACTCGAGAGCCAGCCGGGCCAGGGCGTTCTCATCGGCGAGGTCGAGCCCTCGTCGCAAGGCCTCGAGGGTGAGCGCCCGATACATCAACCCGGTGTTGAGGTAGGGCAAGCCGAGGACTCGGGCCAGACGCCGGGCGAGGGTACTCTTGCCGGATCCGGCGGGTCCGTCGATGGCGATGACGGGAGCCACGGGCTCAGCCCTCGATCTCGGCGCCGAGGGACCCAAGCGCGTCGAGGAACCCCGGGAACGAGACCTCCGCCCACTGCATACCCTCGATCTGGCTCGGCCCGGCGGCGGCGAGCGCCGCCACGCACAGCGCCATCGCCATCCGGTGATCGCCTCGGGCGTCAAAGGCACCGCCGCGCAGGCCCCCGCCCGCCACCAGCAGGTCGTCGCCGACGACGTCGGCGTCGCCGCCCAGCGCCCGAATCCCCTCGGCGAGCCCGCCCAGACGATCGCTCTCCTTCAGCCTGAGCTCGCCGGCCCCCTCGAAGGACGTCTCGCCCCGCGCGTGGGCGGCGAGCGCGGCAAGCACCGGAACCTCGTCGATCACAAGCGGCAGCTCCCCCCTCGGCACGCTGGTTCCCACCAATCCGTGGCACGGCAGCACGTCGAGGTCGCCGACTGGCTCCCCGAGCACCTCGCCCGTCGGACGGACACGCGTCCGGACGCCCATCCGCTCCATCACCTCGAGGAAGTGGGTGCGGGTGGGATTCAGCCCCACCCCCACGACGGTCAGCGCGCCACCGGTGAGCGCGGCGGCGGCTACCAGAAACGCCGCCGAGGACACGTCGCCCGGGACCGTGCCGTCGAGCGGCCCGTGCTCGTAGGGTCCGACCGTGATGACCCCCCCTTCCCTTGCGAGCGGGGCGCCGAGGGCCACGAGCGCGCGCTCCGTGTGGTCGCGGGTTGGGGCGGGCTCGACCAGTACGGTCGCGCCCTCTGCGCGGAGGGCGGCGAGCAGCACGGCACCCTTCACCTGCGCGCTCGGCACGGGGACCTCAAAGCGGATGCCTGCGAGCCGGCCTCCTCGAATCACGACCGGCGCGTGACCGTCGGTCGTTCGCACGTCCGCGCCCATGAGGCGGAGCGGCTCGGCCACGCGTTCCATCGGGCGGCGAACGAGGCTCGCGTCCCCGGTGAGGAGGCTCGTGAACGGTGCAGGAGCGAGCAGCCCAGCCAGCAGGCGCATCGTCGTCCCCGAGTTCCCGCAGTGCAGCGGGCCGGAGGATGGAACGAGCGCCGACCGACCCTCACCCTCGACCACAAGCTCCGAGGTGGAGGGGTCGCTCGAGGTGGTGTCCCACGTGAAACCGTGAGGCTCGTCCCGGTAGCCACTCTTTGAGATCCAACCCTCCAGGGAAGATCGAGCTGACGAACAGATCCTGGAGAGGCACCACGCCGTCGATCGAACGTCGAGCGCAGGAGGAAGGTGAGACAGGCGAGACGTCCCGCGGGCCGTCGCGGCGAGGATCAGCCAGCGGTGAGCGATCGACTTGTCGCCGGGGACCCGGGATCGCCCCGCGACCGTCCCTCCGGGCACGACGCGAGCTCGCATCGCCCCTCCTACGCGAGCCGCAGGGGCTCGAACCCGCGCGCGCTCAACGCGCGCCCCGCCTCGTCGGCGGCCGCAGCCGACACCGTGAGGTGCACGGTCCCCCGACCTCCCTCCGGCGAGTGGACGATCTGCAGATCCTCGATGTTCACCCCGGCGCGACCAAGCCCAGCCGTGAGGTCCGCCAGCGCCCCGGGCCGGTCGGGGATCGGAACCTGGAGAACGGCGACTCCGGTCCGGACCTGTGGCTTGGCGGCGAGCGACAATCGCGCCCGCTTGGCCTCCGCGAAGGAACGCTCAACCCCCTCGGCGGACTCGCTCAGGACGAGGTCACGAAGCTCGGTCAGACGGGCGACGTACTGGTCGATCGCCGTGGCCACCGCACGGCGGTTCGCGAGCAAGATGTCGCCCCACAGGCGAGGGCTCGAGGCCGCCAGCCTGGTCAGGTCCCGAAACCCTCCGGCGGCAAGGAGCAGGATGTCCGGCTCGCCGGCCTCCTCGGTCGCGGCCAGCCCCATGAGGGCGGTCGAGGCGACCTGCGGAAGGTGGCTCACCATGGCCACGAGTCGGTCATGGCGCTCGGCGTCCATCCGCACCGGCCGCGCGCCGATCGCCCCGATCCAGCTCTCCAGACGGGCCGTGGCCGCCTCCTCGGTCATCGTCCCCGGCGCCAGCACCCACACGATGTCGTCGAGGACCGACGCAGAGGCCCAGTCGGGCCCCGAACGCTCCGACCCGCCCATCGGATGGCCCCCCACGAACCGGCCCAGGCCGTCGGGGGGCGCGATCGCCTCGACCTCGGCCAGGATCGGCGCCTTGACGCTCCCGACGTCGGTCACGACCGCCTCCGGAGCGGCCGCGAGCACCCGCGCGACCGTCGAAGCGATGGCGGGGACGGGAGTGCACACGAACGCCAGCGAGGCCCCCCTCACGCAGGCGGCGACGCCGTCCGCGGGCTCCAGCCCGGAGCGCTCGGCGGCCCGCTCCAGGACCGAGCGGTCGACGTCGAACCCCCGCACCCGGTTTCCCGCGCGGGAGGCGGCCATGGCGATCGACGTGCCGATCAGGCCGGTTCCGAGAACGGCGACGCGCTCAGCCGAGGTCATCGCGAAGCGACTCCGCGCCGTCCAGGTACACGTGGGCCACCTCGGTCTGCTGACGCGGCGTGTGGAAGTGCATCAGCACGCGCACGACCCTCGGCATCGCCCCCTCGACCGGGATCTCCTGGGCACAGAGCAGGGGCACGCGTCCGAGTCCCATTCGCCTGGCCGCTTCCGCGGGGAACGCCGATCGCAGGTCGTGCGTCGCCGTGAAGAACACGCTCACGAGGTCGGCGCCGGTCGCTTCGTTGCGCTCGAGCATCGCCGCCAGGAGTCGCTCGGTGGCGCCCAGCACGGCGTCGGCGGAATCCTCCGCCACCCTGATGGCCCCCCGGGCCGCGCGAACCCTGATCTCCCCCATCGATGAACCGCGACGCCGCCGACGCGTGCGAACAGGCTACAGGCCCTCCGGTCGGCTCACAGCCCTGCGGCGCGATAGAGAGCGCGAACCTCCTCGGGTGAGAGCTCCCTGACCTCGCCCGGCGCAAGCCGTCCCAACCGGACGGGACCCTGACGAACGCGAACGAGACGCCGGACGGGAAGCCCCACGGCGGCGAGCATCCGACGGATCTCCCGCTTGCGACCCTCGCCCATCACCAGACGCACGGCTCCCCGGCCCCCAGATCGCGCGATCGCACGGACGGCAAGCGCCCTGGCGATGCCGTCCTCGAGCTCGACCCCCCGCCGCAGACGGGCGAGCTGCCGGGCGGTCGGCGCTCCCTCCACCTCGGCCAGGTACTCCTTCTCCACACCGAACCGCGGGTGCGCGAGTCGCTGCGCGAGCTCGCCGTCGTTCGTGAGCAGCAACAGCCCCTCGGTGTCCCGGTCCAGCCGCCCGACGGGAAACACCCGCGGGCGCTCCGGGAGGTAGCGCGTGAGGTCCCGCGGCGCGTGGCGGTCCCGCATCGTGGTCGTCACGCCGGCCGGCTTGTGCAGGACGAGGTAGCGCAGGCGCGGGTTCACGTTCACGGTGTGACCGTCGACGAGCACGTGGTCGCGCTCGGGGTCGAGCCGATCGCCGAGCACCGCCACGCGGCCGTTGACCTGGACGCGGCCCTCGCGGATCAGCTCCTCGCAGGATCGCCGGGAGCCGAACCCCGCGCGCGCGAGCGCTCGCTGGAGGCGCTCCGGGGCCATCTCCGGGGCTACGCTCCCCCCTCCGGGCCCCCGGCGTCCTCGGCCCCTCCCTCGGCGAGGAGCGGAGCGAGCGGCGGCAGGGCGGCGAGCGACGGCAGCCCGAGGCGCTCGAGGAACTCCGGGGTCGTCCCGTACAGGACCGGGCGACCGGGCCCGTCCTCCCGACCGACCTCCGCCACGAGCCCCCGATCCACGAGCGAGCGCAGGACCCCATCGGAGTTCACCCCGCGGATCGCCGAGACCTGGTGGCGCGTCACCGGCTGCTTGTAGGCCACGATCGCGAGCGTCTCCAGCGCCGCCTTGGTGACCCGCGCGTGGCGCGTGGACAGCAGGTACTGCTCGACGAAGGGGGCGGCGTCGGGGTGCGTCGACAGTCGCCACCCGCCGGCCACGCTCCGAAGCACGATGCCGGCCTCGCGCTCCTCGTACGCGCGGGCGAGCTCCTCGCAGAGCTCGTCGACCTCGCGCCGCTCGAGCTCCAGCGCCTGGGCGAGCGCCACGGGCGGGACCGGCTCGTCCGAGACGAACAGCAGCGCCTCGAGCGCTCGAAGAAGCTCGGAACGCTTGCTCAACCCTCCACCTCGCCTTGCCACTTGACCTCGATCTCGCCGAACGTCTCGGCTTGCTCCAGGTCCACCTTCCCCTCACGGTACAGCTCGAGCAACGCGAGGAACCGCACGACGACGTGGATCCGCTCCCGGCAGTCGGCGACGAGGTCTCGGAACCTCGCCGTCCCGAGCGAGCCGAGACGCGCCGTGACGGCCTCGACCGCCTCCTCCATCGAATAGCGGACGGGGGTGACGTGGTAGAGGTCGAGCAGCGGCGGCGGGCGCAGCAGCGTCGCGGCCACTCGGGCGAGATCATCCGCCGAGACGTGCTCCAGCACGTCGGGGTACAAGTGCGCGAACTCGATCGGCGGTCCCACCTCGCGCGGGAAGTGTCGGGCCTCGTCCTCCATCCGGCGGGCCAGCTCGACCGCGATGCGGCGGAAGGCCGCGAGCTCGAGGCTCCGGGCGTAGAGCAGGTCGGGAGACACGCCGAGCAGGTCCTCCTCGTCGAGCGCCTCGTGGCGAGGCATCAGCCGGCCGACCTTCAGCTCGAGCAGCACGGCGCACGCGGCCAGGAACCACGTCGCCTCCTCGAGGCTCCATCGCTCCGCCTCCTTCGCGTACGCCAGGAATCGATCGGTGACGGCCGCGATCGGCACGTCGCACACGTCGATCCGTTGATCGAGGATGAGGTCGGCGAGGAGCTTGAACGGGCCGACGAAGACCGGCAGCTCGACCGCGAACCCGCCAGCGTCCTCGGTCCGCTCGCTCATGCGAGGTTCATCGCCGTGCGGACCGCCTTCATCGTCTCCTCGGCGACCGGGCGGACCTTCGCGGCCCCCGCGGCCAGAACCTCCTCGACGAGGCCCGGCGTTCGCTCGAGCTCGGCCCGGCGCTCGCGGAACGGCTCGTAGTAGGCGATGACCCGGTCCGCGAGGTTGCCCTTGCACTCGACGCACCCCAGGGCACCGCTCCGGCAGTTCTGGTCGGTCCACTCCAGGATGTCCTGCGAGAAGCGGCGGTGGAGCGCGAAGACCGGGCAGATCTCCGGCCGGCCGGGGTCGCCGCGCCGAACCTTCTTGGGGTCCGTGATGAAGGTTCGCACGGTCGCGCGGATCCGGTCGGGGTCGTCGCGGACCCCGATGACGTTGTCGAGCGACTTGGACATCTTGCGGCCGTCGGAGCCGGGGATGAGCGGGGACTCGGACAGGAGCGGCTGCGGCTCCACCAGGACCGGGCCGTAGAGCCGGTTGAACCGGCGGACGATCTCGCGGCACAGCTCGAGGTGCGCCACCTGGTCCTCGCCCACCGGAACAAGCTCGCCCTTCACGATCGTGATATCCACCGCCTGCAGCAGCGGGTAGCCGAGCAGACCGTAGTTCGCCACGTCGCGCTCGGCCATGTCGCGCAGGCGCTCCTTGTACGTGGGGACCCGTTCGAGCCAGCCGAGCGGGGTCAGCATCCCGAGCAGGAGCGCCATCTCGGCCACCTCCGGGACGTCGGACTGCCGGTACAGGGTCACCCGATCAGGGTCGATCCCCGCGGCGAGCAGGTCGAGGACGAGCCCCCGCACGTACTCGCGGAGCTTGTCCGTTCGGTCGTAGTGGGTCGTCAGCATGTGCCAGTCGGCGATGAAGTAGAAGCAGTCGTGCTCGTCCTGGAGCCGGAGCATGTTGAGCACGTTGCCGAACCAGTGCCCGAC
>JAJPHY010000039.1 GCA_021325015.1 Actinomycetota bacterium
CGCGCCTCGAGCGTCGCGGCGTGGGCGACGACCGCGAGGTCCTGCGCCGCCTGGACGGAGGAGGAGGCGAGCATCGCCCAGCCGGTCTGGCGGACGCCCATCACGTCGCTGTGGTCGCCGAAGATCGACAGGGCGTGGGTCGCGACCGTTCTGGCCGCGACGTGCATGACGGCCGGCACGAGCTCGCCGGCGATCTTGTACATGTTCGGGATCATCAGGAGCAGTCCCTGCGAGGCCGTGAAGGTCGAACACAGCGCCCCCGCAAGCAGCGCCCCGTGGAGGGCGCCGGCGGCGCCGGCCTCGCTCTGCATCTCGATGATCTCCGGGACGGCGCCCCAGAGGTTGGTCTTGCCCGCGGCCGACCACGCGTCGGCGTGCTCGGCCATGGGCGAGGACGGGGTGATCGGGTAGATCGCGATGACCTCGGAGAGCTTGTGCGCGATGCGAGCCGCCGCCTCGTTGCCGTCGACCGTGATCTGCGTCCGCTGGTGGCTCATCGGCTTCACGTCTCCTGTTGACCAGAGGGCGGGGGACAGGCCCCCGCCCTCGGCGTCTCGTCGTTGTCTCGTGTCGTCAGGCGAGCTGCCTGGTTGGTTCCTTCGCCCTCTGGAACAACCTACCCGGCTCCCAGGGGGTCCCCAAGGCCGGAAGGACCACCCGGTCCAGGCCGATGTACCCGGCGTTCCTCCAGGCAAGGACCAGCAGGACCTCGGCCAGGAAGAAGACGGGGTTCACGCCGGCCACGCCCGCCAGTCCGAACGACATGCTGAGCATGCCGCCGAAGAACGCCGCGATCCCGACGAACGCCCCCAGGATCAGCGCGACGCCGATCGCGAGCTCGCCGAGCGGGATGATCTTCGACATGACGCCGGAGCCCGCACCACCGACCCACCGCAGGAACGCCGCGTACCATCCGTAGTTCACCGAGGAGTGGGGGCCTTGCCCCGCGCCCTGCAGTGCGTAGCCGACGAAGCCCTTGAGCGGGGCCGGGTTGGAGAACCATCCCTCCTGAACCTTCTCCCAGCCGGCGTGCGCCCACTCGTATCCGAAGTAGACGCGGACGACGAGCCAGATCCAGGCCGCCGGGGTGGACGCGAAGAGCCACTTCGCGAACCGGGGCTCCTCGAAACGGAACGCCTCCGATGCCATCGCACCCTCCTTTCCGTACCAGCGGCAGGATGCGCCTCGCGGCCGCACGCGACAGCGGGCGGGTGGCCCGTTCCCATTGGGACCTTAGGGTCCCCACCCTAGGACCCCGATCGGGACCCCCGACCGTCGGGAGGCCGGTTTCGGGCCGCGGCGTGGGGGAGGTCAGGCCTGGGTGCCGGGGGTGGTGGTGTGGCGGGCGAGGTAGGCGGCGGCCTCGGCCCGGCGGGCGACCTCGAGCTTGGACAGGATGCTCGAGACGTAGTTCTTCACGGTCTTCTCGGCCAGGTGGAGCTCGTCGCCGATCTCCTTGTTGGTCTTGCCGTCGGCGACGGCGGCGAGGATCCGCTCCTCCTGCGGGGAGAGACGGGCGAGCTTCTCGTCCTTCAGGAGGTGCTTGCCCTTGCGGAGGCGCTCGAGCACGGCGTTGGTCACGGCGGGATCGAGCAGGCTCTCGCCCCGTCCGACCGTCCGGATGGCCCGGACGAGCTCGCCGCCGGTGACCTGCTTGAGGACGTATCCGGAGGCTCCGGCCATGATCGAGGCGAACAGCGCCTCGTCGTCCGCGAACGAGGTGAGCATGATCACCGCGGTCTTCGGATGGCGGGCTCGGATCTCGCGGGTCGCCTCGATGCCGCTTCCGTCGGCCAGGCGCACGTCCATCACGACCACGTCGGGCCGCGTCCGGTCGGCCTCGTCCACCGCCTCGCGGACCGATGCGGCCTCGGCCGTCACGATGATGTCGTCGGTCGCCTGCAGGAGGGCGCGGACGCCGCTGCGCACGACCTCGTGGTCGTCGACCAGCAGGACCCGCAGGGGTGGCGCTCCCACGCCGTCCATCCTAGCCGCTCTCCGCCGCGGAGCCGCCGAGGTGGCCGGGGCCTTTCGGGGGGCCACGGGCCTAGGGCTCCGGGGTCGGGGCGCGGCTCTGGATGGTCTCGCCCACCCGATCGAGGAAGTCCTTCACCGTGGCCTCGGCGACGCGGTGCAGCAGGGCCCGATCCAGGGCGCGCCCGAGCGCCCCGAACGGTGGCTTGTAGCGGGCGCTGATGGCGAGCTGGGTGCGCGCGGCGCCGAGCGCGGCGATCTCCAGGTCTCCGTCGAGGGAGGGGAACAGACCCTGGGGACCGGTCGCGCGCCACGTGAGCGGAAGCAGGGTCTTCGAGGGACCGCGGTAGGCGGCCCCGAGCTCGATCTCGACCTCCTTGCCGATCCGGTGGTCCTCGTCGACCGGGAACCCGACCTCGGCGAGGAGGCGCTCGCCGCGGTCCTCGGCCTCTCGCGCGAGGCCCGGCACCCAGGACGCCGGGTGGTCGAGCAGGCGCGCCTCGACCTCCCCGAACGGAAGCGGGAGGTCCACGAAGTACCGAAGGAACATCGTCGGGTAAGGATGCGACCGGGCTCGCCGCGGCCTCAGGGTCCAAGGTCCCACCCACGGGGGGCCGTCCGGCTCGACGAGAGTTCGAACCCCGCGGGCGACACTTCGGCCATGGTCCTGGGTGGGGACCGGCGCGGCTCCGTCCTGGTCGTCGAGGCCGACGGGGAAGAGCGCGAGCGCTTCGGGTCCTGGCTCGAACAGTCGGGGTACGACGTGTCAGTCTGCCCGGGCCCCACCGAGCCCGACTACACGTGCGTCGGAGACCGGGACGGCTTCTGCCCGCTCGTGGCCGAGGTCGACGCCGTCGTCCTGGACATGAGCCTGGACAGCGAGGCAGTCATGGTCGGCACGGCGGCCGAGGAGATCCTGGCCTTCTACCTGATGTCCGGGCGACGGGTGGTGGTGCTGGGCTCGCGCCCCGGCGGCGAGGTTCCCGGCCAGCTCGTGCGCATCCGCCGCCATCCCACGCAGGACGAGCTCCTCGAGGCTCTCGGGTCGCTCTTCGAACCGACGCCAGATCGTTCGACCCGTCCGAGGTGGGACCTAGGACCCTAAGGACCCCTTCGGTCCGACTGTTCGATATGCGGCCATCGTCCCGAACGAAGGGAGCGTGGCCGGATGAGACAGCGGAGGCGTTGGGGTGCGACGATCGCCGTCGTCGCGACCCTGACCTTGGTGGGGGCCGCGTGTGGCGGCAAGGGCGGGAGCGCCGGAGCGGGCTCGAGCCCGCAGAGCGCCGCGGGAGCGTCCATCGCGGTCTCGTTGAAGGAGTTCTCGATCCAACCGTCCACGGTCGAGGCGCCGGCGGGGCGGATCCTGGAGTTCCGCGTCTCGAACCAGGGGGCCGCCCAGCACACGTTTGCCGTCGAGACGCCCGAGCGGACCTACGAGACCGATCCGATCGACGCCGGCGCGAGCGCGAGCCTGCGGGTTCCCGCTCTCGCCGCCGGGACGTACCGGGTCCTCTGCACGGTCCCCGGCCACGCCGACCTCGGGACGGGCACGCTGGTCGTCTCGGAGGGCGCGGCGAGCCCCGGCGCCGGGGGGACGAGCCCCGGCGCCGGGGGGACGAGCACGGGGTCCTCCGGGGGGATGAGCATGGGGTCCTCCGCCGGGACGAGCACGGGCTCGGGGACCGGCTCCTCGGGATCCATGCAGATGTCCGCCCAGGAGATGGCGAGCGCCCACAAGGCGGGCGTCGAGGCCTTCCCCGCCAAGACCGCCGGGACCGGAAACCAGCCGCTCGAGCCGACGCTGCAAAACGGCTGGAAGGTGTTCGAGCTCACCGCCACCGAGGTGAAGTGGGAGGTCTCGCCCGGGACGTTCGTCGACGCGATGGCGTTCAACGGTCAGATCCCGGGACCGGAGATCCGGGTTCAGCAGGGGGACAAGGTCCGGATCGTCGTCAACAACCAGATGTCGCAGCCGACGACCGTGCACTTCCACGGGCTCACGGTTCCGAACGCGTCCGACGGCGTCCCCTACATCACCCAGGATCCGATCATGCCCGGCGGCTACTACGTGTACGAGTTCACCGTCGTGGACCCGCCGGGGATGTACGTGTACCACTCCCACTTCAACTCGACCGAGCAGGTCGGCAAGGGCCTGTACGGCGCGCTCATCGTCGAGCCGAAGGGCGGCGTCTGGAGCTATCCGGAGATCCGGCTGGATCCCTCCTCTGGGCAGGTGACCGGCTACGGGCCGCCGCCGGCGATCGACGTGGAGTCGACGCTGTTCCTCGGCGACGGTCCGCTCGGGTACGTCCTGAACGCGAAGAGCTTCCCGGCGACCCAGCCGATCGTGGCCAAGCGCGGCGACTGGGTGCTGATCCACATCGCGAACGACGGCTCGATGCTCCCCCCGATGCACCTGCACGGCTACCACTTCGAGGTGGTGGCGCAGGACGGATTCCCGCTGAAGGACCCGTACATGGCCGACACCCTGGTGATCGCGCCTGGGCAGCGCTTCGACGTGCTCGTACACGCGGTGTACCCGGGCGCGTGGGCGTTCCACTGCCACATCCTTCCGCACGTGGAGGGACCGCAGGGCATGTTCGGGATGGTGACCGCGCTGATCGTGAAGTGACGCCGGCCGTCAGGCGATCCCGGACTGGAGCGGGAGCGAGATCCGGACGGTGGTGCCCTGGGACGGCGCGCTCTCGATCGAGAGCGCGCCGCCCAGGGCCTCGACCCGGCTCTCGAGGTTGGTGAGCCCGTCCCCGCGCCGAGCGGAGGCCACGTCGAAGCCCTTGCCGTCGTCGTCGATCTCCATCACGGCGGAGTCCCCGTTGCGGTACAGGGTCACCCGACACGTCGAGGCCTCGGCGTGCCGGCCGACGTTGGACAGCGACTCGCGCGCGAGCTGGACGAGGTCGGCGGCGCGGGAGGCGAGCTCGGCGGCGACCTCCGAGTCGATGTCGACGACCGTCACGACGCCGCTTCGCTGCTGGAACTCCTCGCCCATGCGGCGGAGCGCCTGGTCGAGCTGACGGTCGGCCAGGATCCCCGGCCGCAGGCCGAAGATGTAGTTGCGCAGGTCGCGGATGACGCGGTCGAGCTCCGCCACGGCCCCCTCGATCCTCTTGGAGAGCTCCTCGTCGTCGCTCGCGAGCGCCGCCCCCTGCAGGCCCATGCCGACCGCGAACAGCGACTGGATGACGCCGTCGTGGAGCTCCTTGGCGATCCGCTCGCGGTCTTCGAGCACGAGCAGCCGCTGGTGCTCGAGCTGGGCGCGCCCGTACTCGAGGGCGAGGGCCGCCTGGTCGGCGAAGGTCTGCAAGAGGTGGACGTCCTCGTCGGCGAACGCGCGCCCGCCGCGGAGGTTCGCGGCGAGGAGCGTGCCGAAGGCGCGCCCATGGGAGGAGAGCGGGACGAGCACGGCCGGGCCCATGTTGCCGAGCCGCACGATCGGCTGGTACGCGCGCGGGTCGTTCGCGATGTTGGCCACGACGACGGCCGCGCCGGTCTGCACCACCTCGCCCGAGATCGAGCCCTCGATCGGGAAGGTCTTCCCCACGAGCTCCTCGGCGAAGGCCCCATCGGCCACCTTGACGATCAGCTCGTGCGTTCCGGGGACCGGGATCGACACGGTCGCGATGTCGGCCTCGACCAGCTCTCGCGCCCGGCGCGCGATCAGGCCGAGACCCTCGTCGGGCTCGGAGCGCGAGAGGATGGCGGTGGTGATCTCTCGCGCGGCGTCGAGCCAGCGCTCGCGGCGCCTCGCCTCCTCGTACAGGCGCGCGTTCTCGATCGCGACCCCGGCCTGGGCCGCGAGCACGAGCAGCGCGTCCTCGTCCTCGTCGGTGAACGCGTCAGCGCCGATCTTGTCGGTCAGGTAGATGTTGCCGAACACGCGGTCCCGCGAGCGGACCGGGGCGCCGAGGAGCGAGGTCATGTGCGGGTGGTGCGGAGGGAAGCCGACCGACTTCGGGTGCGAGGAGATGGAGGAGACGCGGATCGGCCGGCCCTCGGTGATCAGCAGCCCGAGCAGGCCGTGGCCCACGGGGGGATCGCCGATCGCCCGGCGCTCCTCGTCCGAGATCCCCAGAGCGATGAACTCCTCGAGCGTGCCGTGCGGTCCGAGCACGCCGAGCGCGCCGTACCTCGCGTTCGTGATCTCCATGGCGAGCTCGACGAGCCGCCGCAGGATGGCCGGAAGCGAGAGCTCGGAGGAGAGGACGAGGCCGGCCTCGATGAGCTTGTCGCGGCGCTGCATCGCACCACCGAGCGTACCGTGTCCGGACCCGGCCACGCGCCCCGATCCGCCGCGCCGGGCGGCCGCAGCGCGCCCCGTTCGGCCCCCGAAGCCCGGGCCCCAAGACTCGGGCGGCAGGGCCCTACGACCCTACGGGGCGTGGGGGCGGCCCCCTATCGTGGAAGGGGAACGAACACGGGTCATCCGGGGCGCGAGGATGAAGCGAACGGTGCAGGACGTCATGACGCGAAGGGTCGTCGTCGTGCACGACTCGACGCCCTTCAAGGAGATCGTGCGCCGCATGCAGGAGTTCCGCGTGAGCGCCCTTCCGGTCGTCGACGAGGGGGGGCGGCTGGTCGGCATCGTCTCGGAGGGCGACCTCATCCTGAAGGAGGACCCGAACCTGGCGAGGGATCCCCGGCCCTTTGAGCGCCGTCATCGTCGGATGGCACGGGAGAAGGCGGCCGGGTTGGTCGCCGCGCAGCTCATGACCTCGCCGGTCGTGACGGTCGGTCCCGACGCGAGCCTCGGCGAGGCCGCCCGGCTCATGCACCGACACCTGGTCAAGCGCCTCCCGGTCGTCGGGCCGGACCGGACCGTCCTCGGGATCGTGTCCCGGGCCGACCTGCTGAAGGTCTTCCTCCGCCACGACGCCGACATCGCGCGCGAGGTGAGCGAGGACATCATCCGCAGGACGCTGTGGATCGATCCGACTACGATCCAGGTCACGGTCCGGGAGGGCGTGGTCTCGCTCGAGGGTCAGATCGAGCGGCGGAGCCTCATCGAGGTCCTCGTCGGGCTCGTGCAGGAGCTGGAGGGAGTCGTGGGGGTCGAGAGCCGGCTGTCGTACCTGGTGGATGACACCGAACCGGCGAGCGAGCTCCCGCTCCCGTGGACGGCGCTCACCCCGGGGCCCGGTCGTTGACGGGAGACTCGTCGCCCTTCGCCCACGTCCTCGCCGCCACGGACGGCTCCGAGCGGGCACAGGAGGCGCTCGCTCGCGGTGCGCGCCTGGCCGCGCTGTCGACGGCCGATCTCGAGATCGCGTTCGTGATCGACCCGCGCCGCGCGCACGAGGAGGACGTGGAGCGACGGGCCGAGCACATCCTCGAGCGCGCCGCGGGGGTCGCCCGTGCCCGGGGCGCCGACCCCGTCACCCGCGTGCTCGCCGGCGACCCGGCCGAGGCCATCCTGCGGGAGGCGGCCGATCGGCGAGTCGACCTCGTCTGCCTGGGTCCGGACGCCGGACTGCTGGGCGGGGCGATCCGGATCGGCCGCGTGGCCGCCCACGTGCTGCGACACGCCGCGGGCTCCGTCCTCCTCGGGCGCGAGGCCGGGCCGGACTTCCCCTCGGCCGTGCAGTGCGCGATCGACGGCTCGGACAGCTCGGTCGACACCGCGCGGGTCGCCGCACAGATCGCGAAGCTCGCCGGGGCCACCCTCCGGCTGCAGCACGTCATCCCGATCTTCCGCGGCGACAACGCCGAGTGGACCCTCGACGACGGCGAGCCCAGCCCGCCCGAGATCGAGCCGGCCGTCGAGGTGGTCCGCTCGCTCGGCGTGGAGCCCATCCGCGAGATGGCGATGGGCCGGCCCGAGCACGCGCTGGTCGAGACCATCCGTCGAGACGAGATCGACCTCGCGATCGTCGGGCACCGGGGGCTCTCCGGCGTGAAGCGCGTGCTGCTGGGGAGCGTGAGCGAGTACGTCGCGACCCACGCTCCCTGCTCGGTGCTCGTGGCGCGCGCGGGCGCCGAGTCCTGAGGGTCGCGAGCTCTCGGACGGACGCGCGCTACCCCGTTCGCGATTGCGCGGCCAGCGGCTTCAGCGGGGGTGCCTCCTTGACGCGCACGCGGGCGTCGACGACGACCGCTCCGTGCGGCAGCACCATGACGGGATTGCAGTCCATCTCGACGATCTCGGGATGGCCCTCGACGAGCGCCGACACCCGCAGGATGACGTCTTCCAGCGCGGCGACGTCGGCCTTGGGCGCCCCCCGGAACCCATCGAGCAGCGGAAAGGTCTTGAGCGAGCGCACCATCTCGGAGGCGTCGAGGTCCGTGATCGGCGTCACCCGCACCGACACGTCGCGCACGAGCTCCACCGCCGTGCCGCCCGCGCTGCAGGCGACGACCGGCCCGAACAGCGGGTCGTGCGCGACCCCGACCAGCATCTCGACGCCCTCCGAGACCATCTCCTGGACGACGAAGCCCTCGAGCGCGAGGCCCGCGGCCGAGACCCGCTTCTGCATCTCGCTCGCGGCCGCCTGCACGGCGCTCGTGCCCGAGAGCCCGAGCCGTACCGCGCCCACGTCGGTCTTGTGGACGATGTCCGGCCCGAAGGCCTTCAGCGCGACCGGGGTCCCGATCCTGGCCGCCGCGGCCGCGGCCTCCTCCGGCGTGGTGGCGCGTTCGGAGCGGGCGATGGGCAGCCCGTAGCAGGCGAGCAGGCGCTCGACCTCGAGCGCCGTGAGCCACCCCGACTCGCGATCGAGCCCGCCGGCGATGATGGCGGCGGCCTCGTCGGTCCGCAGGTCGTGGAAGCGGGGAACCGTCCCCGTCGGGCGCTCGCGCCAGCGGCCGTAGGCGCAGGCGTGGGCCATCGCGATCGCGGCCTGCTCGGGGAACGCGAACGCGGGGATGCGCACCCCGTCCGCCCGGAGGTCCGCGTGCAGCCCCGCCGCGGACATGTAGGTGGTCACCACGGGGATGCGCCCCTGGACCTCCCGAATCCCGCGGACGATCCCCCGGGTGATCTCCTCGGCCTTCGTGGCCTGCGGGGGGATGTAGATGACGATCATCGCGTCGACGTTCGGATCCTCGGCCACGGTCCGGATGGTCCGCTCGTAGTCCTCCGCCGTCGCCGACGCGATCATGTCGATCGGGTTGCCAACCGAGGCCTCCGGGGGCAGGAACGCGCGCAGGGCGGCCTTCGTCTCCTCCGCGATCGGGGGGACGTGCATGCCGTTGGCCTCGAGCGTGTCCGCGCACAGGATCCCCAGGCCGCCCGCGTTCGTGACGATGGCGACCCGGTCGCCTTTCGGAGGGGGCTGGTTCGCAAGGATCGTGGCGACGTCGAACATCTCCTCGAGCGTGTCGGTGCGGATGATGCCGGCCTGACGGAACAACGCGTCCACCGTGACGTCCGAGGCGGCGAGGAGGGCGCCGGTGTGCGAGGCGGCGGCGCGCGCGCCGGCGGCGCTTCGGCCCGATTTCACCGCGATGACGGGCTTGCGGCGGCCGGTCTCGCGCGCGAGGCGCGCGAACCGGCGTGCATCCCCCACCGACTCGATGTAGAGGAGGATCACGTCGGTGCCCGGGTCCTGGTCCCAGTACGCCAGGAGATCGGTCGTCGAGATGTCGGCCTTGTTCCCGATCGACACGAAGGTCGACAGGCCGAGGCCGATCTCGCTCGCGTACTGCATCACGGCCAGGCCGAGCGCTCCCGACTGGGAGAGGAAGCCGACGCGTCCCGGGGGCGGGTACACCGTCGCGAAGGTCCCGTTGAGGCGCACCTCCGGATGCGTGTTGACGATGCCCATGCAGTTGGGGCCGACGATGCGCATCCCGTAGGCCCGGCAGATGTCGATCAGCTCCTGCTGCCTGGCGGGGCCCTCGCCGCCAACCTCGCCGAAGCCCGAGGAGATCACGACGAGCCCGCGGACCCGCTTCTCGCCGCACTCCCGGGCGACCCGGGCCACGAGCGGCGCCGGGACGACGATGAACGCCACGTCGACCGGTCCCGGGACGTCCGTGATCGAGGGGTAGGCGGGCACCCCGTGGACCACCGAGGCCATCGGGTTGACCGGGTACACGGGACCGTGGAACTCGGTCGTGATCAGGTTGTGGAAGAGCTGTCCGCCGATCGTGCTCGAGTCGCGCGAGGCGCCGATCACGGCGACCGCCTCGGGCGCGAGGAACGTGCGCATCGCGGCCACGGCCGCGGCCGTCTCGCGCTGCTCGAAGTGCGCGATCGCCTCTTCGGTGAGCGAGATCGGGAACTCGACCTCGATGCGGCCGGGCACCGCGCGGATCGAGACCGGAAAGCCGCTGTTCCGGAAGACGTTCACCATCGTGTGGTTCTCGGGCAGCACGTCGGCCACGAAGGTCGTGATACCCTGCTCGGCCGCCGCCTGCGCGAGCTGCCCGAGCAGGATCGAGCCGATCCCCTTGCCCTGGAACTCGTCCGTCACCGAGAGGCTGATCTCGGCACGACCGCCTTCGGTCCGGATGTACTGCGCCCCTCCGATCATGCGCCCCTCGTCTCCGCCCTGGAGGACGAGCAACGTCAGGTGGTCGCGGTAATCGACGTCGACGACTTTCGCGGCGACCGCGCGCACGTCGATCGCGCTGCCCCAGAACCGGAGCCGGCGCGTCTCGGGGGAGAGGCCGATGAGGTAGTCCTCGACGCGGGTCGCGTCGTCGGGTCGCGCCGGGCGGATCCGGACGGTCGAGCCGTCGCGGAGGACGACGTCGGACGCCAGGTAGGCCGGATACCGGCTCACGGCTCCATCCTAGCCTCGCCGTTCCGCGCCGACCCCCGATCGGGCGGCCAGCGAGGGTTCCGCCGGATCGAGTCCGGGGGTCACCGCCGGGAGGCCGTCGGTGAGCAGGTTCGCCCGAGTGCACGGCGGCTGGGTGTGCGCTCGGGACCGCGAGGGCGGCGGCGCCTCCTTCCGGGTCTTCCTCCCCGACGGGGCCGTCGGGAGCGCCGCCGCGCACGGCGCCGCCCCCGGAACGTCCGCGATCTGACTCCCGACGCGGCTCAGGCGGAGACCGGCTCGCGCTCCGGTGCGGGCCGCCGGGCGGGCGCCGGACGCGGAACCCGGGTGAGCGGCGCCGGGGCCGCGGGCGCGAGCCCGGGGGAGGATCGTGCGGCGGGGGCGTGGGCGGGTCGCGGTGCCCGCTCGGGGCGAAGTCCCGCCGTCAGCCCGCGCACGATCACCAGGAAGAGCACGATCCCGCCGGTCGCGAGGTAGACGGCCCACATCCACGGGCGGGCCGAGTCGGTGCCCGTGAAGATGCCGTGCACCATCGAGAGCGTGAAGGTGGGAACCGCGAGGACGTGGGTCCGCCGCCACCAGGCGCTCCCGATCCGCTTGCGCAGCCACGACGCGACGACGACGAAGACCGACAGGTACATCGCGGCGATCCCGAACGCCACCGGCAGCGGCTTGAAGGTCGTGTGCATCGGGACCAGCAGATCCTTGGGGCCGAACGGCACGAACGCGTCGATCAGCAGACCCCCGAGGTGGATCCCGAGCAGGACGAGCCCGCAGGTGGACATGAACTGGTGGACGGTCGTGGCGGAGGCCCTCGACACGCGCTTGCCGAACAGGGCCGTCGTCGCCACCAGGCCCCACGCGACCGACAGGAACAACATCAGGTACGCGCCGATGCCGGCGGCGCGCAGCACGATCCAGGTCGTCACGCGGGCACCTCCGAGCTCGAGGCGTCGAGGTTCGTCAACATGCGGCCGTCGTCGGTGACGAGCACTCCGCTCACGTGATCAAGGATCGAGCTCCCCGAAAGGAGCGCCCACTTGGCGCGGATCTCGGCCTCGGCGCACGTCTCGGCCCAGACGGTGGCCTGGAGGATGCCGGTGTCGGCCGGGAGCCCCGTCCTCGGGTCGATGAGGTGGTGCAGGCCCGGGCCCCAGGCCCTGGCGGTGACCGACGAGGTGGCCAGCGCGCCTCGCGCGACGCGCACCCGCGCGATCTCCTCACCGGGGGCCTCCGGGTCGTCGATCGCGATCTCGAACCCCTCCGACGGGGGTGTGCCGGTGATGCGCAGGTCGCCCCCGGCGTTGACGATCGCCCAGGACAGGCCCTCGCCGATCGCCGCGTGTGCGGCGAGGTCCACGGTCCACCCCTTGGCAATGCCGCCGAAGTCGAGTCCCACCCCGATCGGAAGGCGGACGAGGTCTCCCTCGAGCTCGATCTCGGACCAGCGACCGCACGGCTCGCTCGGGTGGAGCGCGTCGCGCGCCCCGGCGATCAGCTCGTCGAAGTCCCGGTCGTATCCCGCCGCGATGAGCGAGGGCAGCACGGTCGGGTCGAACAGTCCATCCGAGCGCGCCGCCGCCTCGAGCGAGCGCGCGAGCAGGGTGGCGAACCCCGGGGAGACCTTGGTCCACCGGCCGGCGCGGGCGTTCACGCGGGTGAGCTCGCTGTCGCCGCGGAACCGGGAGAAGCGCAGGTCCTCCCTCGTGAAGACGAGCTCGACGCGGCGGGCGGCCCGCTCGAACGCCCCGGGCGGGGTCCGAGGGTCGGCGATCAGCGAGACCGAGGTCCCCATCGAGCGGAAGGTGTGACGTCGGGGGGCGTCCATCACGGGTGCGATCCGCTCGTCGTGGTCGTGGGCGGTGCCACGGCCGAGCCCGCGCTCGAGCTCGAGCCCGAGCTCACGTACCGGATCTGCGGCGCCGACGGCCTCGGGGCATCCTGCACGATCACCCGCCGGGTGATCCTGCGAACGATGATCACCGGGCGCTCGCTCGGTGCCTGGGCCGCCTGCGCGGCGGGCTTCGGCGAGAGTGCGAGCGCCGCCCACGGGGAGAGGAACGCGAGCCCTCCGGCCACCCATGCCCAAAGGCGGAGGGCGCGCTTGGACAGCCGGGTTCGCCTGGGGCGGGGCTCAGTCATCGCCGCCCCGCTCCTGGCCGTGGTCGTCCTCGTGTCCGTCGTCCTCGGACTCGTGCCCCGTCGAGAGCGAGCCGGAGGTGGTCGTCACCGGAGCGGCCGAGGCGGGGCCGAGCGTGGAGGCCGGCGGGACCGTGACGATCTGCACGGCCGGCGGGGCCGTGTGCTTCGGCTTGCGGTGGATCGTGATCGTGCGCCGGATCGTCTTCACGATCGGCTTGGCGGCGTGGGTGGGCTGGGCCCCGGCCGGCGCCCGGCCCGTGACGCTCACCGAGATGGCGCCGACCGCCGACATCAGGGCGGCGACCAGCCCACCCGCGACCGCCATCGCGGACTTCTTGTTCATCGCGGTCTCCTTCCGGTCGCAGCCATCGGGCGACACGGTACGGACGGGCGGGTGAGCGAGGCTCCAACCGAGGGTTAAGAGGCGGGTAAGTCGTCGTGGCGGGTGGCCCGCGGGCGGGTCCGCGAGGCTAGCGGGGCGGCTGGCCCCGCATGCTCGCGTCGGCCGCGTCGGCGTGAGGTAGTCGTCGGCACCCGCAACGACCGCGGCGCCGGCCGCGGCCAGGTCGTCCGAGCCCACGAGCACGACCAGCGCCACCTCCGCCGCCCGCTCGCGCAGCGACGCGACCGCCTCGGCCGCCCGACCGCCGGTGAGGTCCAGCGCGAGAAGCGCGAGGTCGAAGCGCTCGGGCGAGAGCAGGTCCAGGGCCGAGCCCAGATCGCGCGCGACCTCGAGCCGGGCCTCGGGAGGCGCAGCCCTCAGCGGACCGCGGCCGCGATCGCCCCGAGCGCCGAGGGGTTCTCCAGGCTCGACAGGTCGCCCGGGTCCGCGCCCAGCACCGTGGCCCGGATCGCGCGGCGGACGATCTTGGCCGAGCGCGTCCTCGGCAGCTCGGGAACGAGCACGACCCGGGACGGCCGGAACGCCTTGCCGAGGTGCTCGGCCACGAGGTCCGAGAGCTCGTCGGCCAGCGCTTCGGCCGCGGCTCCGCGCTTGGGCACGGCGAAGCACCACACGACCTCTCCCTTGACCTCGTCGGGGATGCCGACCGCCGCCGCCTCGGCCACCGCCGGGTGGAGCGTGAGGATGCTCTCCACCTCCGCCGGCCCGAGGCGCTTGCCCGCGACGTTCATCGTGTCGTCGCTCCGGCCGTGGAGGAACCAGAACCCGTCCTCGTCGATGCTCGCCCAGTCGCCGTGCACCCAGACGCCGGGCCAGCGCCGCCAGTAGGTGTCGAGGTAGCGCTCGGGGTCGCCCCAGATGCCGCGCGTCATCGCCGGCCAGGGCTGCTTGCAGACGAGCTCGCCCACCTCTCCCCGCGGGGCCGGTGTCCCGTCGGGGCCGAACACGTCGACGTCCATGCCGAGCGCGGGGCCGCGGAGGGTGCAGGCTTTGAGCTCGCAGATCGGCAGCGGGGAGAGGAAGCACGCGCCGACCTCGGTGCCGCCGGACAGGTTGATGATCGGCAGGCGGCGCTCGCCCACGACCTCGAAGAACCAGCGATACGGCTCCGGGTTCCAGGGCTCGCCGGTCGAGGCGAGGATCCGGAGCGAGGACCGGTCGTGCGCGCGCACGGCCTCCTCGCCGGCGGGGATCAGCGCTCGGATCAGCGTGGGCGAGACCCCGAGCGTGGTGATCCGATGCCGCTCGACCATGTCCCAGATGCGATCGGGTGCCGGATGGTCGGGCGCGCCGTCGTAGAGGAACACGCTCGCGCCGAGCGCCGTCGCCCCCACCGCCTCCCACGGCCCCATGATCCAGCCGAGGTCGGCGAACCAGTACAGGAGCTCGCCCGGGTGGAGGTCGACCTGGTAGGCCACCTCCTCGGCGATCTTCACGAGGAAGCCGCCGTGGACGTGCACGGCGCCCTTCGGCCGTCCGGTCGTGCCGCTCGTGTAGGCGACGAAGAGCGGGTGCTCGGGGTCGAGCGGCGCGGCGTCGAACCGGGGAGGCTGCGCCGCGAGGAGCTCGTCCCACCACAGGTCGCGGCCGGAGGTCCACGGCACGTCCGCGCGATCTAGTCTGTTACAGACTAGTAGGTGCCGGAGCGTGGGGACGGCGGCGGCGGCCGCGTCGGCCGTCTCCTTCAGCGGCACGGTCTTGCCCCGTCGCGGGAACCCGTCGGCCGTGATCAGCAGCCGGGCGCCGGCGTCGTTCAGGCGCTGCGCGACGGCGTCGGCCGCGAACCCGGAGAACAGCGGCAACCAGATGGCGCCGAGCTTGGAGCACGCCATCACCGCGACCACCGCCTCCGGCGAGGGCGGGAGGAAGATGCCGACGGCGTCCCCATCGCCGATCCCGAGCGCCACGAGCCCGTTCGCCAGGCGGTCGACGCCCTCGCGGAGCTCTCGGTAGGTGAGGCGCCGCACGGCGCCCTCCTCGCCCTCCCAGACGACCGCCACTGCCTCCGGGGTGCGCTCCGCCCACCGGTCGACGCACGCGTGCGCGAGGTTCACCTGCCCGCCGCCGAACCAGGTCGCCCACTCGACGCCCCTGGAGGTGTCGAGCACCGTCTCGTACGGGCGGATGAACGGGATGTCGAGGTCCGCCACCACCGCGTCCCAGAACCACGCGACGTCCTCGACCGAACGGCGCACGAGCTCGTCGTAGGTGGAGATGCCGTGGGCGCGCATGAAGCGGGTGACGTTCGCCCGCTCGACGTACTCCGGCGTGGGACTCCACACGATCGTCACGGGGCGCGCCTTCCTCCGTCCGGGTGCCCGGGTACCCTCTTCAACGATATGTCCGCCGAGCCGCACGCGCAGCGCCCGGGGGGGCGGCATCCGCACGTCCGGCGGACGTTCCTCGCCCTGTCGGCGAGCCTGTCCCTGCTCGTGGTCGTCGTCTCCGGCGTCGCGATGGGCACGTACTACTGGACGCAGGGCAAGATCCGAGTCATCCAGGACCGGCCGCCCGCCTCCGGACACGGATCGCCGGCCCCTCCCGTGTACACGGGCAAGTGCGCGCGGACCTCGTGCAACTACCTGCTGCTCGGAAGCGACAGCCGTGCGGGCCTGTCCAAGGAGCAACAGGTGCAGTTCGGCACGAACCAGGACATCGGCGGCTCGAACCGCTCGGACACGATCATCCTGGTGCACACCCAGCCCGACCGCAAGCGCGCGACCTTCGTCTCCTTCCCTCGGGACCTGTGGGTGAACATCCCCGGCGTCGGCTTCGACAAGATCAACGCGGCCTTCGCCGGCGGGATCAACCACTACGGCGCGCAGAAGGTCGCCGAAACGGTCCACGCGCTGACCGGCATCCGGATCGACCACATCCTGTACGTCGACCTCGCCGGGTTCGAGGGCCTGGTGAACGCGCTCGGCGGGGTCGACATGTGCGTGCCCTACCCGATGCAGGACCCCCTCACCGGGTTGGACATCAAGGCCGGGTGCCAGCACTTCGACGGGGCGACCGCGCTCGCCTACGTGCGGACGCGGCACCAACCGTGCGACCGCATTCCCGACTTCGCGCGGATCGCGCGGCAGCAGCAGTTTCTGCGGGCGATCCTCGCGAAGATGCTCCGTCCGGGCGAGCTGCTGCACCTGCCCTCGCTCATCCCCTCCCTGCTCCGCAACGTGGTGGTCGACCGGGGCCTGAACCCCGCCGAGCTCGATTACCTGGCCGGGCAGCTCGCGGGCGTGAGCTCGGGCAACGCCGACTTCCGCGTGGTGCCGACGGTGCCGGCGTGGGAGGGGTCGCTCTCGGTCGTGAAGCTCGTCGAGCCGGAGGCGAGCGAGCTGTTCGCGCGGCTGCGTCGGAACCGGCCGCTCGGTGACCTCGGGATCGCCTCGGAGCTCACGCCGCCGTCGCCGGCCGTGATCGCGGTGGGGGTGTTCGACCGACGCTCCGGCGGGGTCGCGCAGACGGTGCTCGACACGCTCACGAAGGGCGGGTTCGACACGTCGACCGGCCTCGCGCCGGCCTCGAGCCTGGGGAGCCTGCCGAGGGGGGGCTCGGCGATCTACTACGATGCCGGCGCGAGCGACGGGAAGGCGATGGCGGACGTCGTGTTCGGATACCTCTCGAACCTGCAGGAGCGTCCGGCGCCCACGGGTCTGCTCCCTCCGGGCATGGACGTGGCCGTGGTGATCGGTGCGACCTACCAGCTCCCGCCGCCGAACACCACCGGCCCGACGAACTGCGCCACCGCATGAGGGCGCTCGTACTCTCGGGTGGGGAGGGCTCGAGGCTCCGTCCGATCACGCACACGAACGCGAAGCAGCTGATCCCGGTCGCGAACCGCCCGATCCTGTTCTCGGTCCTCGACGACGTGGCCGAGGCGGGGATCGTCGAGGTCGGGATCGTCGTCGGTCAGACGGCGGACGAGGTGCGCGCAGCCGTGGGCGACGGCTCCGCCTGGGGTCTGCGCGTGACGTACATTCCGCAGGAGGCGCCGCTCGGTCTCGCCCACGCGGTTCTCACCGCTCGCGACTTCGTCCTCGGGGAGCCGTTCGTGCTCTACCTGGGGGACAACCTCCTGCTCGAGGGCATCACGAGGTTCGTCCGCGAGTTCGAGCGTCACCGGCCCGACGCGCAGATCTTCCTCGCCCGCGTGCCCGAGCCCGAGCGGTTCGGCGTCGCGGTCCTCGAGGGAGACCGGGTGGTTCGCCTGGTCGAGAAGCCGCGCGAGCACGTGTCGGACCTCGCGCTCGTGGGCGTCTACCTGTTCGACGATCAGGTGCTCGAGGCGGCCGCCTCGCTCACGCCCTCCTGGCGCGGCGAGTACGAGATCACCGAGGCGATCCAGTGGCTGATCGACCACGGCCGGACCGTCCGGGCCGAGATGCTCACCGGCTGGTGGAAGGACACCGGCCGTCCCGAGGACCTGCTCGAGGCCAACCGCATGATGCTCGCGACCCTCACGCCCCGCGTGGAGGGCGAGGTCGACGACGCGTCGCGACTGGAGGGCCCGGTGGCGATCGAGCGCGGCGCCAAGGTCGTGCGGTCCCGGATCCTCGGCCCGGCGATCGTGGGCGAGGGCACGGTCGTCGAGGGCTCCGAGGTCGGGCCGAACGTCTCGCTCTCGGCCGGGTGCCGGATCGAGGCGAGCTCGGTCGTGGACTCCATCGTGATGGAGGGATGCCGGGTGAGCGGCGTCCTCGGGCTGTCGGGCTCGCTACTCGGGCGCGCGGTCGAGGTCCGTCGCTCGGGGCGGCGCGGCCTCCGGCGGCTGGTGGTGGGCGACCAGAGCCAGGTCGAGGTCGACTAGGCCTTCCTGTTCACAGGTTGAGGTTGCACCTCCCACGCAAGAGGGGTCAGGTGGTGAATCCTTCTGTCGGGTCGAACCAACGGAAGGAGGTAGCCACCGTGACCCCTAC